>JAHHII010000013.1 GCA_019358855.1 Timaviella obliquedivisa GSE-PSE-MK23-08B
TCCAGTAGTCAGATTGCTGGGATATGCTTTACTCATATTGCTTTCTCGGTGCTGCGTGCTTTCTATTCGCAGCTTACACTGAGAGAGCTTTTTTACCGACTAGCTGACTTTTCAAACATCCTCTTAAGCGTCCTTACAAATATCTCAATGAAGTTCTCTTGCTGCTGGACGGACAAAAGTAACTTAAATACTATCTTGAGTTTCACTGACCTGTTTTAATCAGCAGACAGCAAACCTGTTAGGAATTCTGTCCAAAATTGAGCAAAGATTGATAGCGAGATTAAGATCAAAGGGAAGTCGTTGCTGCAAGAGGTTGGCGAAAAGATTAGTGAAAAGCTAAGGTTTGTAGAAAAGAAGACGGCAGGATCTGGGCGCATTCCTCCAAATTTGATGTAGCAGACATCGTTGACTGCCTCGCTGCTTGCCCCCTATGACAAACTGCAAGTCCTGCCAAATCTGTTTTATCCCCCAGCAAAATAGTATCCCCTAAACTTTGCTCCTCAACGCAACAATCTCACGCGATACATCTAGCCCAGCATAGATAGCATTCGTCAGTTCAGCACATGCCTTAAGACATTGCGATCGCTGCTGGGGGTTTTGAGAGGATTTTGTTGCTCGCAAGTCTTGCTGATGTGGCTGAATTGGTTTTGCCATGATGAAGGTGAGGAAACGTGGGTAGAACCCAAATTTCTGATAGAGTGCGTGGTGCTTTCGGCTGTTGGGAAAAGTAAACAACCCTATCTGCCACGTCCCCCTTTGCGCAAATTGAGCCATCTACTCAAAGCTCCCTTCCTTCAGGAGAGAAATTGGGGCAGAGATCTATCTACCTGCGTTGCCGCCCCAACCTAATCCCTAGCTCCTTTTCTGCGAGGGCAGGGGAACCGGGTTTTCATACTACAATTCAGCAACGTCAATTTTTATACGGTAATGTGGGATTTGGTTGTCCTTGTTGCAAATCTAGTATCCTGAGAAGGGTCTTTGTCGCGCAGGTTGGAGGATAGCTTTGTGGATGATGCAGGTTTACCAAAAGTACCTAAGCGCTTGTCGGAATACTCTGCCTCACAGCATGATGACTTGCCTGAAGCTTATCGAGAATTGCGTGATGAGCCTCGGAAGTCTAAAAAATCGTTGAAGTTCATTGGGTTGGCGATCGCCGCTTTTCTTTTAGTCATCCTACCTTTTATCTGGTTCAACCTCCGTCCTCAACCGACTGCTCTAAGCGCAAATTCTACAGAGCAGCGATCGGGTCAGCCATCGGGAGCCGTTATCTCATCTTCTACTACAGTTCCGTTACCGTCTTCCAGCAGTGCCACCGCCTCCCCCGACCAAGTCTTGGGGCATTACCGCTATGCCGAAGTGCCTTTATCTGACCTAGAGCCAGTTGCCAATGACATTAAGATGCATAAAGCGGCTGCCCCTAAGTTTCTGGCAATGGTGGATGCCGCCCAAGCAGAGGGTGTTAGCCTAACTATCCTTTCAGGGTTTCGCTCGGTGGAAGAGCAGACGCATTTATTTTTTGATGTCAAAGCCGAACGGGGACAAAATACCGATACTCGCGCCGATGTCAGCGCTCCTCCAGGCTACAGCGAACACCACACCGGATATTCTGCCGACATTGGCGATGCTAATGAACCTGGAACTCATTTGAGCCAAAGTTTTGAGCAAACTGCTGCCTTTAAGTGGCTTCAGCAAAATGCGGCATACTATAGTTTTGAACTGTCTTTTGCCAAAGGCAATCCCGAAAAGGTAAGCTACGAACCGTGGCATTGGCGCTATGTGGGCGATCGCAAAAGCCTAGAAATATTCTACAGAACCAGAAAAAAGTGAATCAAGCCTCTCTTAACCTCGTCGCTATCACTCTTTTTTCGTTAGTCATGATGAGCCTACTTGGGCCCATTCTGCATTTGTCGCCGACTGTTCCAGCGATCGCCACTTTCGCCATCCTCAGCTTTATGGCGGTTGATACCTTTGGGTTGCAAGGACGGTTTGGGGCGATCGTCATTGATGGTTTTGCCCGCCTATCGCCAGAGCATCGGGCGCGGGTCATTTGCCATGAAGCTGGGCATTTTTTGGTGGCGCATCTGTCGGGTATTCCTATTACGGGCTATACCCTAACGGCTTGGGAAGCATTTCGCCAAGGGCAACGCGGTCAAGGTGGCGTTAGCTTTGACACACAGGAGTTAGACCAAGAGTTAAAGCAGGGCATCTTATCGAATCAACTGATCGATCGCTACTGCACTGTTTGGATGGCGGGAACTGCTGCCGAAACCTTGATCTATGGCAATGCTGAGGGCGGCGCAGACGATCGCCAAAAGTTCCGGACGCTGTGGTTTCAGCTTAAACGTACTAATGCTGAGGGAGCGCTGAAAGAGAAAGGAGCAATTTTCCAGGCGAAGTCATTAATTCAAGGGCAGATGCAGGCGTTTGAAGCATTAGTTGCGGCAATGGAGCAACGTGCCCCTGTTGAAGATTGTTGTCGGGCGATCGATGAGCAGCAGACACCTCAAGCAACATAGACACCCCAAACAACCTAGCTCTTGCTTTTTCAGCAAAAAGCCCCGCTGTCCACATAACAATGACAACGGGGCTTTTGATGACACTCTAATCTTAAGACATGGACTGAATGATGTAGTCGAAGTAAGGAGCCGCTTCAGCCGCATCTTCGTCATTCAAGAGTGCTAAAGATGAAGCCTTGAGGCAACGAATGGATTCCACCATGCCAGGAACCGGAACGCCGAGAGAGTTGTACATTTCTCGCACACCCACTAGACCAATGCTTTCAATCGGGTCTTTGTCGCCTGCCAAAACGCCATAGGTCACTAGGCGAAGATACCAGCCATAGTCACGGAGACAGAGGGCACGTTGGCGATCGCCGTAGGCATTTCCGCCCGGAGCGATAAAATCTGGACGCTTCTGCCAAAGCTGCTTGCTGGCAGCTTGAACAATTTTCTTTTCGTTATCGGCTAAGGTCGCCGCGATGCGAGTTCGCTTCTCGCCGGTTTTTAAAAAAGCTTGAATACTCTGCAACTCGCCACTGCTGGGGTAGCGAAGTTCTTCGTCGGCATTAAGAATGACTTGGCTAACTACACTCATAAATGGTTGGGATGATTATTGAGATGGTTTGGCTAATGCTTGTATCTTACCGAGATTAGGGGACGGAAGGAAAGAGAAAATTATTAAACTCATAGAAACTGCCTATCAATGAATCTTTAAAGAGTTTATAAACTTTAATATTTGAGTTAACTTCAGCAGATTCGTTAAGGAGACGTTTCGATCGCCTACTCTAATATCGTGTTTTTGATGATATTTCAAAATATTTCAAAGACATTAGTTAGCCTGCGTTAGGGATTTTTTTGCTCATCCTCCTGAACCCGATAAAATAAGAGACTATCCTCTTTCCATTTCTTCCCATGTCTTCTTCTCCCAAGCTATATCACATCACCACCTTCGGCTGCCAAATGAACAAAGCCGACTCCGAGCGGATGGCTGGCATTTTGGAGGACATGGGTTTTCGCTGGTCGGAAGATCCCAATCAAGCCGATCTCATTCTCTACAACACCTGCACCATTCGGGACAACGCCGAGCAGAGGGTTTATTCGCACCTTGGCAAACAGGCAAGACGCAAGCACGAAAAGCCTGACCTGACTCTGATTCTTGCCGGATGTGTGGCGCAACAGGAAGGTGAAGCTCTACTGCGGCGAGTGCCCGAACTAGATTTAGTGATGGGCCCGCAGCACGCCAATCGTTTGCAGGATCTGCTAGAGCAAGTGTTTAACGGCAACCAGGTTGTTGCTACTGAGTCGGTTCATATTTTAGAAGACATTACTCAACCGCGTCGGGATAGTCACATTACCGCTTGGGTTAACGTCATTTATGGCTGTAACGAACGCTGTACCTATTGCGTTGTGCCTAATGTGCGAGGCGTAGAGCAGTCGCGTACACCGGAAGCCATTCGGGCAGAAATAGAAGAATTGGGTCGGCAGGGTTTTAAGGAAATCACGCTGTTAGGGCAAAACATTGATGCCTACGGACGCGATTTGCCAGGATCTACTGCTGAGGGTCGCCATCAGCATACGCTGACTGATTTGCTGTACTTTGTCCACGATGTTCCTGGTGTTGAGCGTATCCGGTTTGCCACTAGCCACCCTCGCTATTTTACCGAGCGGTTGATTCGGGCTTGTGCCGAGTTGCCCAAGGTGTGTGAGCATTTCCATATTCCCTTTCAGTCGGGCGATAACGAGGTGTTGAAAGCCATGTCGCGCGGCTACACTCACGAGAAGTATCGGCGGATTATCGACATGGTGCGCTACTATATGCCCGATGCTTCCATTAGTGCGGATGCGATCGCCGGGTTTCCGGGTGAAACCGAGGAACAGTTTGCCAATACGCTCAAACTGATGGAAGACACTGAGTTTGATATGGTCAACACTGCCGCTTACTCTCCCCGTCCTGGCACTCCTGCGGCACTGTGGGAAAACCAGTTGAGTGAAGAAATTAAGAGCGATCGCCTCCAACGCCTGAACCATGTGGTCAACACCTCAGCCGCCGAGCGATCGCAGCGCTACTTGGGGCGCACCGAGGAAATTTTAGTAGAAGCACAAAACCCCAAATTTCCAACCCAAGTAATGGGCAGAACTCGAGGCAACCGCCTCACCTTTTGCACCGGCGATATTCAGGAGCTACAGGGAAAAACCATCCGGGTTAACATCACCGAAGCCCGCTCCTTCAGCCTAACGGGACAAATGATGGTTCCCCTCTCTTGCGGATAAATGCTACACTTTCGCCAAGTTTCTCGCCAAACTTTAGCTGCCAGAATCCTGTGATTGCAACACTGTTCATTCTGTTTCTAGGTTTAACGCCCTCTCTGCTGTCCCTGTGGCTCATGCGGCAAGCCGATGCACGAGGGCAAGCACGCCTGCGTCTAGCCATGGATGCCTTTGCCACACGCGGGATGCCCTTACGGCTACAGCCTGATCAGCACTATGTTGAAGGCATCGGTTACATCATTGGAGACTTTACTTGTCGGTTCAATGCCCGCTCCAATCAAATTCGCTGTGCCATCAATCCCTTTGGGCCCTGTCAAGACTGTTCTCATTATCAGCAAAAACCCCTAGAGGATTAAGAGGAGTCGTAGACTCCTCTTAATCCTCTGCCGCTAACAATTTAGTACCATTCAACAATTTACTTACCGTCCAACAATCCGCATCCGTTGAGTCACTGCGGTCATACCATCGTTGCGAATGATTACTGCCGAAACCCAGCGATTCTCAGGAAGGAGCGGAGCACGCCCGATTTTGAAAAGCCCCCCGGATGACAGTAGCTCCAAGTTGATTGGAACTGCATTGAGGTAACCGCCAGCACTGATTGTTTCTTCCAGCGCTGCGCCTAACAGCAGACGATCGCCCAACGGCTCGGTAACAATGGCATCAAAAGCATAGCTGCGTCCGATGGTTATCTGTTCGGGCAAGTTAACCTGCACCGTGGGCGGCGTTTGACCCATCGTCACCTGGCTTTGCTCTGACAAAATTTCTTGCTGAACAATTTTTTGACCTTCAAATCGTTGCCGCGAAGCAATAGTCGCAGTCAAATTAATGGGGCGATCGGGCGTGGTCTGGGTGCCAGTAATGGTTGTTGTTGTCTCCACCACTAACGCACTGCCCTCTGCCTTCCAAGAATTAATCTCAGTTTTGTAGACCATGCCGGGGTAACGCTTCCAAAACTTTGACAATGCGTCTTGAAAAGAGCGGTAGGTCAACCCATCAGAATTTGTGAATTGAGGGTCATAGAACGCCATAACAGCGGGCAAATTACCCCCACTAGCCGCCGCGTCAATTTGAGCTAGGGTCTGGGTCAAAATGGCAGGAGCCGGACGCACAGCAGGCGCGGCAGCAGGCGCTTGAGCAAGGGCTTGATCTGTCCAGCCAGTTATCCCTAGGCTAAAGGGCGCAATTCCTAAGGCCCAAATTAGGGCACAGCTAGACCAGGAGGTAAAACAATAACGCATGGAAATTCGCTCAAAATGAGTGGAACAAGGTGACGCAAAATAGCAACTTAGCCCTAATATTAATTGTGCTTCTTTGCCCCAAAAGTGGAACGAGCATCTGCAAATGATTCTAGGGTATCTTGATTCGTCTCCTAGCGAACAGTAAAAAGGTTTCAGAAAAAGGTTTCAGGTTCTCACCTCAGGTTCTCAATAATAGCCAGTCAGGTAAAGTTATGTCGGTCGCTACCTCTGCAAAAATGTCTCAAGAATTATCAGAAGAACTGCCTCAACGGCTGTTAATTGCAGCCAGCGGCACGGGTGGACATTTATTCCCAGCGATCGCCACTGCCGAGCAACTCCCCCAGACTAAGATTGAATGGCTAGGCGTGCCCGATCGCCTCGAAACCCAGCTTGTGCCTGCAACCTATCCGCTTCACACCATTGACGTTGGGGGCTTTCAGCAAAAATTTGGACTAGGCACCCTGCGCATTTTTACCAAACTGCTGCTGTCGGTGCTACAAGTGCGCAAGTTACTTAAAAAAGGTAAGTTTCAAGCGGTGCTAACCACAGGGGGCTACATTGCTGCCCCTGCTATTTTGGCGGCGCGTTCTTTGGGTTTGCCCGTGGTGCTGCACGAGTCTAATGCGCTACCTGGCAAGGTGACTCGGTGGCTCAGCCCACTCTGTACGCGAGTGGCGATCGGCTTTGAATCGGCGGCGCAATACTTGCCCCGTGCCCAAACGATCTATGTCGGTACGCCTGTTCGGGCACAGTTCCGCACCCATCCACCGCTAGATCTAGCAATTTCCTCAGAGGCTCCCTTAATTGTGGTGGTGGGCGGCAGTCAGGGAGCCGTCAGCCTGAATCAAAAGGTACGGGAGTGTGCTCCCGCCTGGATCGATGCTGGAGCGTGGATCGTTCACCTGACTGGAGAAAGTGATCCTGAAGCTAATAGCTTTCGCCATCCCCATTATTTTGGGCTGCCGTTTTACAACAACATGGCAGCGCTACTTCATCGGGCAAATCTTGCCATTAGTCGAGCGGGTGCAGGTTCGATGACCGAGTTAGCGATGACTCAAACTCCTGCAATTCTCGTTCCCTACCCTTACGCCGCCGAAGATCATCAGACTTACAACGCCAGAGTATTTGCTGATGCAGGAGCCGCACTGCTATTTCCTCAAAACCTGCTCACAGCCGAAACTTTGCAAACGAAAGTGTTGGAATTATTACGATCGCCCGAAACCCTTCAAGAAATGGCAGCCGCAGCCGGAAGCTTGGCGGTTCCTAATAGCGCTGAATTGTTAGCAGCTTTGGTTAAAAATTTGATTGTTGAGAAGTTAGTTCAATTAAAGATCTATTAAGGCAGCCCTGTAAAGAATCATAGAGACAACTGAATTCTGAGGTGAATTCTTCTATGATGCAATTAGGCAGGTTAACTAGATTGAGGGAGCGTACCAGGTTAGGTGCGATCGCAGCATAAAATTCTCATCTGGTTTCTGTTCTTCCCTTCATCAACTTAAAGGTCATAATTATGAACATCATCCAAGCGATCGGCGTTGCGATTTCATATTTTTTTGATGGCTGCATCGAGCTTTTTAGCCCTAATCATGATGATTATCCCCAGAGTGGTGTTCAGCCCTTTGAAGGGGAGAGTCATCCCAAGAAGTCACCCTTCTCAAGGCATAAGTACTAGCCTTAAGACCAGCAACATAATTGGGTTAAAAGCCGGACTTCCTTGGGAAATCGGGCTTTTTTCTAGTGCCATGGCGAAGCGGTTAGTCCGGCATCAGGATGATAAACCTTGGGTATCAGTTCCGCTGAATCATTCTGCTATCTCAGTTAATCGGCTCCTTTAACGCACTTAAATTTGAATTCGCTTTATTGTTTTGAATTCGCTTTATTGTAGTGAAAGCTGCTCTTGGTTCATCCAGACTGATCCAGCAATTTTGCCCTAGCAATTGAGTGATTCCCCATGCCCCACCCTTCTCTGCCTGTCGTCAAAAACTATATCAATGGTCAATGGTGTGTCTCTACTGCCACCGAGTTTCTAGCGGTAATTAATCCTGCTAATGCGCAAGCGATCGCCCAAGTCCCATTGTCGTCTGCCCATGAAGTTGAGCAAGCCGTCGCTTCAGCCGCAATCGCCTTTCAAACGTGGCGACGTACTCCACCTTTGCAGCGCGTGCAATATCTCTTCCGACTCAAAGTATTAATGGATGAACAGTTTGAGGATCTATCCCGCACTGTGGTGGAAGAATGCGGTAAAACGCTGGATGAAGCTCGGGGCGAAATGCGACGGGCGATCGAAAACGTCGAGGTTGCCTGTGGCATTCCGATGATGATGCAGGGCACTAACCTGGAAGATATCGCAACGGGTATTGACGAGATTATGATCCGTCAACCGTTGGGTGTCGCAGCGGCGATCGCGCCCTTCAACTTTCCGGGCATGATTCCTTTTTGGTTTATGCCCTATGCCATTGCAACGGGTAACACTTACATTGTTAAGCCTTCTGAAAAAGTGCCGTTAACAATGCAAAAAGTCTTTCAACTAATCGATCAATTAAACTTGCCTGCGGGCGTTCTCAATCTTGTTAACGGTGGAAAGGAAGCCGTTGATGCGATCCTCGATCACCCGCAGGTTCGCGCCATTAGCTTTGTGGGTTCTACTCCCATAGCGCGCTATATCTACAGCCGTGCCTCAGCCAATGGTAAGCGCGTTCAGTGTCAAGGTGGCGCAAAGAATCCCGTGATTATTCTTCCCGATGCTGACATGGACATGACTACCCGCATTACTGCCGACAGCGCCTTTGGCTGCGCCGGGCAGCGTTGTTTAGCCGCTTCGTTAGCTATTACGGTTGGCGATGCGCAGGACAGCTACACGGAGGCGATCGCCCATGCTGCATCCACTCGCATTGTGGGTAACGGCTTAGACGCAGGCGTACAAATGGGAGCCGTGATTAATGCTGCCAGCAAAACCCGCATTGAGCAACTCATTCAACAGGGAGCCGACGAAGGAGCAAAGGTTTTAGTAGATGGGCGATCGCCCCGCATTCCCAGCTATGAGCAAGGCTATTTTGTGCGCCCCACGATTCTGCAAAACGTTGATCCCCACAGCGAAATTGCCAAAACCGAAATTTTTGGACCTGTGCTGAGCTTGATGCATGTAGAAAGCATTGACGAAGCGATCGCCATCATCAACGGCGGACAATACGGCAACATGGCTTGTTTATTTACCAACAATGGAGCCGCCGCCCGCAAGTTTCGCTACGAAGCCGAAGCGGGCAATATTGGCATCAATGTTGGTGTCGCCGCACCCATGGCGTTCTTTCCCTTCAGCGGTTGGAAAGACAGCTTTTTTGGCGATTTGCATGGACAGGGCAGTCATGCAGTTGAGTTCTTTACCCAAACAAAAGTGGTTGTAGAGCGATGGAGTCAGAAAGACTGGTCGCGGCAGTTCTAAGGTTGCAGTCTTAGGAAGTTGCGTGAAAAAAACCCCGGTAGGATGCATTGACTTTTCAGCCTCCTAAATTCCTCATTTTGGGCGAATAGGTTCGGAAGACCCCCAAAATGGGGGATTTAGGGGGCGATTCGGGGCGTTATTTAATTGCCACTCCCTTAGCGTTCAGCTATTCGTTACCACCGCTTCCGCTACTGACACCCTGCCAACCCGGCTGGCGGCACCAACCCCACAATATGCGGCAAGGGACGCGGCTCAAAGACACCCAAAGATTGCCCCTGGTAAACCAAGTCTGTACTAGCTCCCGAATCGACCATAATTACATCTCTAAAGCCTGCCTGAGCCAACAGCTTACCCAGCCGCACCGAATCTAGCCCTACAGTTGAAATGCCCACCGTAGGACGACCTTGGTGGTCAATTCCCCAAAAAGCGCGATCGCGCTCAAAGTCAAAGCCATAGAGCTGACCAAATGCTGATGCGGGTCGAGGTAGACTGTCCTTAACCAACCAACCTGCCGCCACAAACCCATCGGTCACGCCTGGAAGTTCTGCTTGAAAACTCTCTAGGGTGTTGTGCCGTTGTGGATCAAAAGGTAAGAACTTTACGCCTTGTGAATTGATCAGCACGAGCGGACGATCTTTGAGCTTAAGGTTTTCACTAGAGTTACCAGGGATAAATTTTTGGGTGTTTTGACTGATTACCGGACCAATGATCACGTTAGTATCAAGACTTTCTAACGAAAAGAAGCTGCCCCCCACAGCCGCCACTGCATTGGAACGAGCCAAGATTTCGTTAATGCGATAACGCTTATCAGAATGAATAGTGATGGGTCTGCCGCCTGACACAAAAACGAATGGAATATCTTCGAGGGTTTCGCGCCTCACCTCCATAGGAG
The DNA here is from genome assembly GCA_019358855.1 of Timaviella obliquedivisa GSE-PSE-MK23-08B. Lineage (NCBI taxonomy): Bacteria > Bacillati > Cyanobacteriota > Cyanophyceae > Oculatellales > Oculatellaceae > Timaviella > Timaviella obliquedivisa. The sequence continues at coordinate 10,336 of JAHHII010000013.1, forward strand.
CCTGAAGATCTAGCCGATCGCTCCAACTTGGCAGCGGAGATCCCCCATAGGCTTGAGCCATCACTTCATCTAACTCAGAAAACCCAAACCGTTCCACGGTTAGTAAGTTAGCTGACTCTCCGGCGAATTTACCATCACCATTTCGCATAATTAATGCAGAGGTATATCCTGCCTTCTGAACGCTCGCCTCTACCCGTTCATCAAACTTTCCTTCAGGATAAACAAAGTGTTGAATCGGTATATTTAACGCCTTTTCTAACGTTTGTTTGGACTCAATGATTTCTTGGTCAAGAAGATCGCTCGGTTGCTGCGTCAAGTCAGGATGGGTGAGCGTGTGGGAGGCGATCGTCACCAGTGGATTTTTTGACATTTCCTCAAGCTGTGCCCAAGTCAGGCTAGAGCGTCCTAGTTTTTTGCCTACTTTAGCAGTGTAAATGGCAAACGTTGCAGGGTAGCCGTACTTTTTCAGTAGTGGGTAAACGTGTTGATAGTGTCCAGAGTAGCCATCATCAAAGGTCAGCACAATGGGCTTGGGCGGAAGGGGGATGCCTGTTTTGAGATGATTAACCAAATGATCGAGACTGACCGGGGTTAAGCCGTTCTCTCGAATACGCTGTAGATCTCCCTCGAACTCTTCACGAGTAATATCAAAAAAAACTTCTTTTTCGGGCAGCACATCGTGATACATCATGACAGGCACTTTTGCAAGCTGCGCCCGTGAATGAATGTTAGGGGCAGGGGCTGCTGAAAGATAAGCCTTGAGTTCGGGCAATACTGTTTCAGCCAAAAGGCTCACACTAGCATCAGGCTTAGTACCACAAGTGGGTAGGGCAACTCCCTGCGGGTTGCTAGAGGCGATCGGTTGAGCGTTTTGAGAAATGAGTGAGAGGGGCGATCGCTCTATAGATAAATTAGGCGATCTTTTTTGACTCAGTGTCTGTTGAAAAATCGGCAGGAGCTTCAGCAACAGCGGGCTTGCCAAAATTGTGAACAGCGAAATCCAAATCAGCAACACCGAGACTTTTCTGAACCGACGAACCCATCGAATAGCAGACCCTTCTTGTTGAAGCGCTTGGACTTTTGCCCAAGAGGACAGTTTCATATTAGCTAAGATAGATTACCGTCCGTAGTTCTAACCGATCTTAAATAAAATGGAGCGTTTTGTAGACGACACTTTACCAGAGAATTATTGTTTTATTTAACCTCTTCCAAAAGAAAATCTTCTAACTGTACGCTTCTATCCCTAACCAGCGATAATCAAAACATTCTAAAAACCTCAACGATGCGGACAACCTCCTCTTCCTCTGACTCCCCATCCTCTAGACTTGACGGCTCTGGACTTGACGGCTATTACCATGAAGTCAAAGCCGTCATCTTGGCGCGCCAAAACCCTGTTACTGGGCTCATGCCTGCCAGTACCGCCATCAACGCCCACGGCGACTATACCGATGCTTGGGTGCGCGACAATGTGTACAGCATTTTGGCAGTCTGGGGGCTAGCGTTAGCGTATCGCAAGCTAGACGATAATCAGGGCAGGGCTTACGAGCTAGAGCACAGTGTTACTAAGCTCATGCGGGGTCTGCTCTTTGCCATGATGCGACAGGCACACAAAGTAGAGAAATTCAAAGTCACCCAGGCTCCTTTGGATGCTCTCCACGCTAAGTATGATACTGACACGGGCGACACCGTGGTAGAAGACCATCAGTGGGGACATTTGCAGCTTGATGCCACATCTTTATATCTGCTGATGTTGGCACAGATGACTGCTTCAGGGCTGCAAATTATTTTTACTCTTGACGAAGTTAACTTTATTCAAAACTTGGTTTACTACATTGGGCGCGCCTACCGCACCCCTGACTACGGTATTTGGGAACGGGGCAACAAAATTAATCATGGCAACCCCGAACTCAACGCTAGCTCTGCGGGCATGGCGAAGGCGGCGCTAGAGGCAATGAGCGGACTAGATTTATTCGGCGTTCATGGCAGTCAAGCCTCTGTTATTCATGTGCTACCCGACGAAATTGCTCGGACACGGATGACCTTAGAATCGCTGTTGCCTAGAGAGTCGAGTTCTAAAGAAGTAGACGCAGCGCTCTTGAGCGTGATTGGCTTTCCGGCATTCGCCATTGAGAATTCCGCTTTGGTCAAACGAACCCGTGAAGATGTGGTGACTAAGTTGCAAGGACGATATGGCTGTAAGCGATTCTTGCGGGATGGGCACCAAACGGTTATTGAAGATGCGACGCGGTTGCACTATGAGCCGAAGGAACTCAAACAGTTTGAGCATATTGAGTGCGAGTGGCCTTTGTTTTTCACGTACCTGATGTTGGATGCTTTGTTTCGGGGCGATCGCGCTCAAGCCGACGACTACCACCAACGCATTCAACCCCTCTTTGTCGAGCAAAACGGCTTCCATCTCCTTCCCGAACTCTACTACGTTCCCGCCGAAAAAATTGATGCAGAACGCGCTGCCCCTGGCAGCCAGACCCGTCTTGCCAACGAGAATACTCCGCTTGTCTGGACACAAAGCCTCTACTTGCTCGGTCAACTCATCCGAGAGGACTTTATTGCCCTAGGCGACATTGATCCCCTCGGTCGTCATCTGCGGCTAGGTAACCGTCAAGCGCCCCTTGTCCAAATCGCCCTTCTTAGCGAAGACGAAGCGCTTCAAACCGAGTTAGCCACCTATGGCATCACCACCCAAACTCCTAGCCAAGTTTCTCCCTTGCAGGTGCATCCCATTGGCGAACTTTCCGCCATCTATAACCAAATTGGACGCAACGATAAGTTGGGGCTAACGGGTCGCCCAGTGCGGCGGCTCAGAAGTTTGGCACCATCACGGATCTTCCGAATTCGGGGTGAGGTTGTGGTATTTTTGCCCTCCTTCCTTGACCAACAACAGTTCTATTTAACTCTCGACTATCACTTTTTGGTGGCCCAAATTCGGGGTGAATTGTCCTACATTCAGCGGCACTGGGATCAACTAGGACGACCAACTATGACGCTATTGCTAACCCACGCCATGTTTGAACTAGAGCGAGTGGGCACGATCGACCAATCTCCCTTGCTGATTCTGCTGCGAGAGTTGCAAGAAGGAAGCTGTAGTGGTGTTGCGGTCAAGCTAGGGCGATTGAATCAACTGATGCTAACCGCAGGAACCGAGCGGATTGAATTCATTCACGATTTTAATTTTGCATCTCCGGTTCAAGATGTCATTCCTAATTGTTATTACTTGTGCTCTGAGACTAGCTGCAATGTTCCTCTGAGTAATACCGAGGAGTTCCTGCTGGCGTACGAAACAGATGTTTATAGGCTGATTAATCAGCTTCGCCAATCGTATAATTTGTACGAACAAACCGATTTATTGGAGACGTTAACTCAGCTTAAAGGATTGTCCTTCAATACAGGTTTGGGCGAACCGGAGCAGAAGGTAACAGTAGGCGATTTATTAGAAGAAGTTTATACCAAAGCCAGCCAACTTCGGCTATGGGGAGTGATTCGACGGGCGGCAGGCTTGCTGAACAAAGTAGACTTCGGGCTGTCGGATGCGGTCACCGATATTTTGGTACGGGGTAAACAAATCGCAGTCGGAAGAGCTTACAGCGAGGCATCGTTAATTACCAGTGCTATTCCAACCGGAGAAGTGCTGGAAAAAATTCGAGAGTTCTGCGGCAATGATGTGCGCGATCGCCCCCTGACACAAGAGGTTTTAATCTACCTCAGCATCCTTCTCAAGACCGATCCATCCTTGTTTGACGGGTTGCTCACCTTACGAGTGGGTTACCTCATCCTCCTGCTCACCAGCGAACTTGCTAAAGAACTCAACGTTACCCAAGACGAAGCTCACGAACACTTAATGCAGCTTAGCCCCTTCGACATTAAAACTCGTCTTAGCGAAGTTTTGGCAGGCTACGAAGATTTGAACCAAAATCTATTTCGGCAAGAGTCACTACGAGTGCGTCAGCAACAGGCAATTCAGTGGGTGGTACTACCTGCCGAAGCGGAAGCGGAAGCCGAAGCTTGGTGGCAAAAACGCCAGCGCGATGGCGCAATTAACCGCGTGCCCAAGGGCTTTTACCCAAAGGTATGGAAAGTTTTAGAACATTGTAAAGGCTTAGTGATTGGCGATAAGCTCGATCGCCGTAACCGTTTAGATAGTGAACTGTTACTTGCAGAAATGACACCCGGAGAAAAGAATTTTGCACTCCGAATTGAACACTTATTAAACAACATTCAAGCCCCCGAATACCATCAGGTTAACGTAGAGGCATTAATGGAGCTAGCTGCGATCGCGGAACGAAACCCAGAACTACAGATTGAAGAATATATTGTTTTAGATGTTTTGATTGGTCACGCAGTGCGGCTAGCTTGGCTCGATCGCAATCCTAACCTGTCAGATCAGTACACCGATTACAAAGGAGTAGCCTGGCGATCGTTCTATGAAAGCTCTCCCCATGACTGTTCTAATTACATTGCCAAAGCCCTTCGATTCCTAATGGAACTGGGGCAGGTGTCCGCTTAAAACTTTACCTAAATCTCTGTCTAAACAAATGGGGGAGTCGCTTCTCTTGTCTTTAAATTAAACCGATATCCCTGCGGCAAAATATGAAGCTTCACTCCCAACACTGCCAAGGGTTCATCCTTCAACAACTTCTTCTCTAAATTATTGTGAGTCGTTGCCGACTCATCCACCACCGTCACGGCTCCTTCGCCCATTACAATAAACTCGTCATTATCCACCACCATTGCCGTATTTTCATCAATTCCAAAGCCCAACACGCTTGGCTCTAGTAACAGTGCCGACAATAAGCGCCCTAAGCGACCCCGTTGAGAGAAGTGTTGATCGATGACTACATTGGGCAAAAAGCCCATCCCTTCTGCCATTTTCACCAAATCGGCGTGAGGGCTGCTGACAGAATTACCATCTACAATCATTTTGTCGGGCATCATGGCAGCCCCAGCACTAGTTCCACCCACCACAATTCCGGCTTGATAGCGCTTGCGAATAGCATCATCTAGAATCGTGTCTTTGATGGCGCGGACAATGCGGGTTTGGTCGCCCCCCGTAAAGAAAATACCCGATGCTTGAGCGATCGCCAGTAACCCATCCAGCTTTTCCGCATCCTGGCGATCGCGCGTATCTACAATCTTTACATCCGCCGCACCCAGCCGCTTAAAGACGCTAATATAGGTTTTTCCAGCCTCTTCTGGTTCACTCGTCGCTGCTGTTAACACCACAATTTGAGCCGCTCGACCACCCGCCCGCCGCACAAACTCGCGCAAAATCTGGCAATCGCCCGATCGCTCCTCTGCTCCACCAATAATTACGAGTTGCTGTACAAACGCCATTAAGCGCTCCATTGTAGATCTTGCTTATGTTAAAGCCTAACGATTTAGGTGGGCGATCGACTTGTCAAGTGGATCAGTCTCAGAGCGCAACTCAATCAGAAAATCTGGTGCGACCGGAGGAAATTTGCGGCGTTGTTCAGATGTTAACGCCTCCCACCGCGATCGCTTCACCCAGGCTGCATCTGGCGATCGCTGCCCTCCCAACGACAGCTTGAAACCAGTGGATGAGCTAAAAACTTTTCCAAGTTCAGTGCGACGATTCCAAATTGTCAGATCTGCTCCTAGTTCCAGTTCATAACTGCCACTTTCGCCGCCAACAGGAGACATAATGATCAGCACTCCTGCTGAGGTTAGTTCGAGCCGTTGCTCTGGATTTGCAAGACACAGTTGATAAAATTGCTCGTCTGTGAGATGAAGAGTACTGAGGTCGAGCAATAGGGGTTCCACAAGCAAGGATTCCGCCAGGGGCATACAACCTCCAAATCTTTGCTAGAACTGTTTTTCAGATGTGACGATTATAAATTGGATTGGAAAGGATTTGTCCTTCCCATCTAAGAGTTGCTATAAGTATCCTTGTTAGAGCGCTTCAAACGCGGCAAGAAATCCTTCTAGTGTCATGCACTCCGCCACAAAGTCTTCTGCATCGCCCACATTTTCCAGTCGATACTCCATAATGCGACGCTCATCGCCTTTCATTTTTTTGGACGCGATCGCCTCACCCGGATATTTAATCGCCATAGCTTTAAACGCTTTGGCATGAGTAGCCCAGCTTTCTGCCGAACACTGAATAATGACCCGCCACATGTTTTAAATCCTCGCTGTTTTTACAGGTAGTTTCTACCGGATATTTTGGCATTGCTAAATGCAGCTATGAATTTGTTCAAAGCCCCTTTCCTTTAGGAGAGGGGGTGGGGGGAGAGGTTTATCTCGCTGCGTTGGCAGCTAAATCTAATCCCTAGCCCCTTCCCTGCGAGAGGGGAACCGAATTTTCAAACTACAATCCAGCAACGCCGAATATTTTTGCAGAGTACGTGCTTAAAAAGATCTCAAAGCGATCGCCTAGGCACTCCGAAGCCGCTTCCGGGCACGACTTGCCGAAACAGGTTTTTTGCTCCGCGTCGGTGGATCTTGAGGCTTAGAAGATTGGGACTTAGAAGATTGAGGCTTAGGTGCAGCTTGGGAGTTTGACCTTGCTCCTTGACCGCCCCGACCCTGGTTCGATCGCTGGCGTTTCTCTGGCTCTGGCTGCGCTTGGGCTGAACTCTTCGGCTCGTATCCTGGAACCACAATCTTGGCAAGAGTTTGGTTAAGCAACATCTCAATGCCCTTCAGAAGCGGATTTTCTTCTCCAGAAACTAAAGAAACCGCCTTGCCGCCGTAGCCCGCGCGCCCTGTGCGACCAATACGATGCACGTAATCTTCAGGCACATGGGGTAGCTCGAAGTTGACGACGTGGGGAAGTTGGTCGATGTCAATTCCACGGGAGGCAACGTCAGTGGCGACCAGGACGCGCACCTTGCCTAGCTTAAAGTCGTTGAGAGCACGGGTACGGGCAGCTTGGGTTTTGTTACCATGAATAGCGGCAGCTTTCAGTCCATCTTGACTCAGTTGCTCGGCTAAACGATTCGCCCCATGTTTAGTGCGGGTAAAAACTAAAACCTGTTGCCAGTTGTGAAAGCTAATCATGTAAGCCAATAGCTCGCGCTTGCGATCGCGATCTACTAAATGCACAACCTGTTCCACCCGCTCTGCGGCTGTGTTACGAGCAGCAACCTCAATTAAAGTAGGATCTCTAAGCAGCGTATTTGCAAGCTGTTGAATCACCTTTGAGAACGTGGCAGAGAACATTAGCGTTTGCCGAGATTGAGGTAACGCTGCTAACACTTTGCGAATGTCGTGGATAAAGCCCATATCTAACATGCGATCGCATTCATCCAACACCAAAATCTCAATTTGGGAAAGATCCAATGTCCTTTGCCCCAAGTGATCCAGTAACCGACCAGGCGTTGCAACGACAATATCAACGCCGCGACGCAGCGCCTGAATTTGCGGCACAATGCCAACTCCACCATAGACAACCGCCGATCGCAGCGATAAATGTTTACCGTAGATCTTAACGCTATCGCCAATTTGGGCTGCCAGTTCACGTGTAGGAGTCAGAATCAGAGCGCGCGGAGTGCGCTGCACTTTATGGGGTGGAGTAGCGCTTAAAAGTTGCAGCATCGGCAGCGTGAACCCTGCTGTTTTGCCTGTTCCAGTTTGGGCACTCGCGAAAACATCATTCCCTGCCAAAACAGCAGGAATTGCCTGCTGCTGAATGGGAGTAGGCTCGGTGTAGCCCTGCTCAGCGACAGCGCGAAGAAGGTCGGTCGAAAGACCGAGATCAGAAAATTCCATGAATTAACATTGCTCCGAGTAGTGCCCCTATCCCAAATCGAACGATTGGGGCCAGTCTAAGAGCGATAAATGTGTGGTTTGCTGATAAAACGAATTATCTTGCAGCCGCAGCAGACCGGAATGTGCGGGTAGCAATTCACTTTAACAGAAATTGCCATAAATTACCGGCAGCAGGTAAGCGATCGCCAATCCGTCGCTTCTCAATCACCTGCAATCATGCTCAATATCAACATTCATGACATAATGCCCCACCTGCACTTTGTTTGACCAAAGCTCATACTCCACCCGCAAATGGTGTGGCAAACCCTGACTTTTTAGGCTAAGGCTGCGAGTATAGTTGTGCAGTTGAAACTGATCTTTCCGCACTGAAGACGCGGCTTGCAGCCAATAGCGGCTCACCCCATAAATCCCTTGCTCCCAATAGTGCCGATAGCTAAATCGCCCATTTCCCTGCATCGTCATAATGACGCGGTAAGGCGAAAGTTCGAGCCACAGCAATCGGGGCGTTGGAGGCGATGACAAATCTGCCTGCTCCGTCTCCTGCAATCCATCCACCACCAACGGTTCAGTTAAGAGAAGATGAAAATGCTCTGAGTCTTTTTGATAAAGGGTTGCGTCTGTTTCCACCACTGACCACACTGGCAAATCAAAGGATAGTAATGAAAGACAGACGGGAATGCGGTGCTGGGTCAGCATAAGTAAAGACCGAGGGATGGGGTAGGATATTGAGCGCCCCCTTTGTCAAGTCTATTCCAATGACTGCCACTGTCTCCCTTAATTGCACTGAAACGCATCACACCTTAACGATCGCCCCATCTTCTATCGGGCTATCCGGTCAAATTCAAGTTCCTGGCGACAAATCTATTTCCCATCGGGCGCTGATGCTAGGGGCGATCGCCCAAGGCGAAACTCAAATTCAGGGCTTGCTGCTGGGCGAAGACCCGCAAAGTACGGCAAACTGCTTTCGGGCAATGGGTGCAACCATTTCGGAGTTGAATACCAAACGGGTGACGGTACAAGGAATTGGCTTAGGACAGTTGCAAGAACCCGGTAATATTTTAGAGTCAGGAAACTCTGGCACCACTATGCGGCTAATGCTAGGGCTATTGGCTTCGCAACCACAGCGGTTTTTTACCGTCACGGGCGATGTTTCCTTGCGATCGCGCCCCATGTCTCGCGTTATTCAACCCTTACAACAAATGGGTGCCCAAATTTGGAGCCGGGCGGGCGGCTATGCGCCACTGGCAGTACAAGGACAATTTCTCAAGCCGATTCATTTTCATTCGCCGATCGCCTCTGCTCAAGTTAAATCCTGCATTTTGTTAGCAGGACTGCTGACCGAAGGTGCCACGACAGTGACCGAGCCTTCCCTATCCCGCGACCACAGCGAACGAATGCTGAGGGCATTTGGCGCGAATCTGACCGTTGACCCCGAAACCTACAGCGTCACCGTCACGGGGGGAGCCAATCTTTTAGGGCAGTCTGTGATTGTGCCAGGAGATATTAGCTCAGCGGCGTTTTGGTTGGTTGCCGCATCTTTAGTACCTGGCTCGGATTTACTGGTTCAGAACGTGGGGGTGAATCCCACCCGCACCGGAGTATTAGACGTTCTAGCGGCAATGGAAGCCGATATTACCTGGGAAAACCAGCGAGAAATTGCAGGAGAGCCTGTTGCCGACTTGCGAGTGCGATCGAGCGCTCTCAAAGCCTGCACCATTTCTGGAGAAGCACTGATTCCTCGCCTAATTGACGAAATCCCGATTCTGGCGGTCGCGGCAACTCTAGCGAAAGGAACCACGATCATTCGTAATGCAGCAGAATTGCGCGTCAAGGAGAGCGATCGCCTCGCCGTAATGGCAGCCCAACTCACTAAAATGGGAGCCAAAGTCACCGAACTACCCGACGGACTTGAAATTATCGGCGGCACTTCCCTCATCGGCGCAGAAGTAGATAGCGATACCGATCATCGAATTGCCATGAGTTTGGCGATCGCTGCCCTCGTTGCAAAAGGCACCACCACAATTCACCGCGCCGAAGCTGCCGCAGTCTCCTATCCCATGTTTGTCAGCACCTTACAACAGGTTTGTGGAAGTTTGTGAAAGTGAGACTCTAAGTTCTCTAAAAAAATGATTCTATTTTGTCAAGTCCCTATAGAGTTAAGATATCAATCATCTTTCGTTTACTTTCTTTTACCTATAGAAAAGCCCTCCGAATGATGTCCTCTAGAAAAGACTCGGCAAATTTTTCTCCTCCTACGCTTCAAAGTATTTCTACCCTTCACTTGAGAGAAGCACGCCTGCCTGGGAATAATAAAAAGAATGGACGAGGCTGGATTAAGCCTAAAAACTGGGCAACTTTTCTAACGGCTATGTGGCATCGGTTTAAGAATCTTTTTTTTAGTCTTAAGAACTACGACATCCTGAGTCCAAACCTAGCAATGCGACGACGGGTAAAACGGTCATTGCGCCATCGCCCTACTTTAGGGGTAAGTGACTGGTTTGAGTCTTTCTGTCGGTCTCGCCCCATTGCTTACCCCGTTGTTAATTTTCTTTATACTCGCCTAGAAACTTACTCTGGTATTGAGCCAGGAAAATTGCTACCCAGCGATCGCCTTGAAGAGGATTTACGCTGGACAGACCTTTGTGGCTTCGACTGGCAAGTTATGCTGTGCGACGATTTTATGCAGCAATTTAATGTAGACATGACCCGTTGCATTGAAGATTTTAGCCCCAACACCCTTGAGGATTTAGTGCTGCTGCTGCATCAGCAGTTTAAACAAGGGTAAGGCAGCTCCCATCAGCCTTAAATTCTTGATGTTTAGAAGAGTTAATACTTAGAAGAATTAACCTGCTAGAAGCTTCTACGCTAGCTTAATGAAAATAAATTGCAAATAGTAACGCAATGAAGTAACTTAAGAAAGTCATTATTGAATAAGATTCTCAATAGCTTAATCGCCATGAGTAAATACGAAGCGATTCATAACCCGGTCATGCAAACCTCATTTGCGTTAGAAGGACGGTTTTTGGACTATGCAGCAGACGATCGCGGTAAACTTAAATATATTCGGCTAGCCAACACCAGTGAGCACCCCATCAAGCTCTCGAAACATCTGCGATCGCAGCGCCTCATCCCTGGCGAATGGATTCAGGTTACAGGGACTCGTCAGGTAAACCCGGTGACTGGGCAAGTCAAGCTCAAAGCAAAAGATTTAACGATTGTTCGTCCTCTATCGTTAGCTCCGATATCGTTAGCACTGACAGATGCTTCTCCAATGGCTGCCTCTAAGTCGTCCAAACCAGAGACAATTTTGGTTTGCCAAAAGTCAGACTGTTGCAAGTTAGGTGCAAAAGCGATCGCTACTGCTCTGCAAACTGCCATTCAAGAACAGGGCTTAACGAATCAAGTCATTGTCAAAGGAACGGGCTGTATGAAACGGTGCAAAGCGGGCCCCAATTTGGTCATGCCTGACAAAACTCGCTACACCAAAATTTCACCCAAAGCAATTCCTGCCCTGATTGAGCAGCATTTTGCGCCTACGGTTCCTGGATCGGTGCCTGCTACTAAGCTCGTGCCCGTTAGCCAACCTGCTGCCATCACTTCTCCGTCGCCTGTTGCAGAACGAGTAGCGTCTTAACTGCAATGTTTAGATTGTTAAGGTGAAAGTGCTAGCTGCGCGATCGCCTAAAATTTTGACTTAAGCTGCCCCTCCTACCCGTACCTTAGGGCTTTAGCAGGGGCATAACTTCTATCTAGACCAGCGTAGTAGGGGCAGCGCGATCGCCATGCCCACCATTCCCAGCCCTGCACTCAGCGCCAAAACCATCCCCACCGGAATTTGTACCGTTTCAAACACTAAGAACTTAAGCGCCACTGGAGTCGCATTTTGCACTGAAATGAGGGCGATCGCCACAATCCACACTGCAAAAATCAGAGCCGTTAAAAACTTAGCCATGGTGTTTAAGGAGTGGGTAAAGAACTGGGAACATTTGGAGAAGCTGGCGGTGATGTTGGAAGTGTCGGAGATGCCGTTGGACTCGGTGAGCCTGAGGTGGGTGACGGGGGAGCGCAAGCTTCGGTTAAGCACACTACAAGCACTGACTCAATTTTGGCATCTTCCTTAAATTTTTGGGTTTCATTATACTCGCCCGTAGGAGAGGCATAAATGCCGGCTGCCTTGCTAGAGCCATTGCCTGTTGCAAAAGAAATATTATTGGCGGGCTGGCGTTCAAACCGGGCATATTCTCTAGACTCGTTTTGAGTATTGTAAGACAGGGTAGCTTTGCCGTATGCCTGCTGGGCTTTTGCTAAAGTGCTGCCTGCTCCAATCCCCGCTGCTGTTAAAAACTTTGGATTTTTAGTAAGCAAGCCTTGAATGGTATCGGCGTCGGTAAAAGGCTGCTTAGCTAAATACAAGATATAGTACTGAACTTCCCCCGATCGCTGAACTGCGATCGCATCAAAGTCAACAATGAAAGGCGACTGCACAACAAATTCTACGCCTGTGCCCAGAGCTTTCTTCAAATTTCCAAACGTCATCCCTAGCTGAGCCGCGCCAATTGCTTTGTCCGAAATTAACAGGCTATCAGCAGAGATTGGGCTAACGCTGGGTGTTGCTTCAGCGAGCGCTGGGATAGGCGAAGAAAAGTCAACGGAGTTAGGGGAGGCAGTTGGGGAAGCAGTTGGGGATGGTTTGCCGCAAGCAGTCAGCGTGAGCATCAGCCCAAAGACAAGCAGGCTAGGGCAGTTACTTTTTTTGTAAAGGATAAATCGTTTAGACCTGGAAAACATCATAGGTTGCTCTCACTCTCGAATCGCTCTAAGCTTTAGGACTTCAAAAAAATAGGTGTTTCCCAAAAACATGATGCCTCAGATTTCACTAGATTTCACTTTCCGGTTCAGGGGCAACTTCATCAGGAATAGTTAATGCCAATTGGTAGATTTGCCGCCGTGAGAAGGAAGTTTGCTGCGCTAGTTGCCGACTCGCTTGAGAACGAGAAACGCCTTGGTTCATAATTGCCTTTAGCTCTGCTTTCAAGTCTTCTTCGGAAAGTAAAGGCTGTGATAGTGTGGCACCTGCTACCACAAAGGTATATTCTCCTTGCGGCTCCCGAGTTTGGTAATAGGCGATCGCCGCTGCCAACGTGCCTCGCCAAAACTGTTCATGCAGCTTCGTCAACTCCCGTCCTAAAACAACGGCTCGCTCTGCCCCCAGCGCCTCTGCTAAATCCTGGAGCGTGGTTCGCACCCGATGAGGAGCCTCATAAAACACTAGTGTTCGGGCTTCTGACTGAATTTCTTCTAGGCGATCGCGCCGCTCTTGAGCCTTCACGGGCAAAAATCCTTCAAACACAAAGCGATCGGTGGGTAACCCTGCCGCACTTAGGGCAGCAACCACTGCACAGGCTCCTGGAATGGGAACTACCACAATTCCCGCTTCAGCACAAGCCTTAACCAGTTCGTAGCCTGGATCAGAGATGCCAGGCATCCCGGCATCAGTCACCAACGCCACCTTCTGTCCATCTTGCAGGCGTTGCAGAATGTCTGGCAGCCGACTCAGGCGATTATGGTCGTGATAGCTGATTTGCGGCGTTGTAACTTGAAAGTGGTGGAGCAATTTTCCTGTATGTCGTGTGTCTTCGGCTGCGATCACATCTACACGCTGCAAAGTGGCGATCGCTCTGAAGGTCATGTCCTCCAAGTTACCGATCGGGGTTGCCACCACGTAAAGAACTCCATGCTGCGCTTCCATGCCACACTCTTAATCTGCCAAATCACTCTAGCAATTTTCCTACTCCAAAACTCCTGAGAGCAAAATGCAATTCGCAAAGCAAGTATAAATATAGGTTTTAGGTATACCAGACAGCATTCATTCAAAAAAGATACGCATATATTTAAGTCCACACTTTATAACGATAAAGTTAAGCTCCACCTAACTTTGCTAGAACCATTAAGTTTATAAAGACTTGTTGAAGCGCAAAGTGGGTTAGTGAGTTTCTAGAGATAAAAGTTAATACTGAGAACAAGGCTGGTCTCAAGGCTGGTCTTTAGTATTCAACTTAGACACCCCGTTCATTACCTTATTGCTTCCTCCTCTCATGACTACGACTCCTAAGGTGAATCTTCTATCCTCCTCAACTCTGCCCGACTTCAGGTTTAATTCCCATGGCAATCATGCCGTAGCGGTTCATGCATCTCTTGACAGTAAAATGAAGCGCTGCATCGATATTGTTGGGGCACTGGTAGGGTTAGGGCTGACGGCTCTCTTAGCCCTGCCCATTGCGATCGCCATTTATCTCGATAACCCCGGTGCTATCTTCTATCGGCAAGAGCGCTGTGGCTTTCGGGGCAACCGCTTTGGCATCTGGAAGTTTCGCTCTATGGTGACTGATGCCGATTTGCTCAAGCATACGGTTGTCAATCAAGCCAAAGGACATATCTTCAAAAACGACAATGATCCTCGCATTACTCGGGTAGGGCGGTTTCTGCGACGCACTAGCCTTGATGAACTGCCTCAATTCTGGAACGTTTTGATGGGAGACATGAGCCTGGTCGGAACCCGTCCTCCTACTCCCAACGAGGTCAAAAACTATAACAATCGCCACTGGAGACGGCTTGAGGTTAAGCCTGGCATGACGGGCGAGTGGCAAGCCAATGGTCGCTCTAGCGTGTCTGATTTTGAGGCGATCGTAGATATGGATCTGTCCTACATTCGCAACTGGTCAGTTCTTTATGATCTACGGTTGATTCTGAAAACCATCCAGGTCGTCTTACATCGTAAAGGCGCTTGTTAAGCTAGGCAGTCAGGTATTCCAAGTCTAGAGGAAGATAGCGTAATGATGAGATGTGGGAGCTTGGCAATGCTAAGTGCCCACATTTTTTTGAGGGACTACCTAATGTCAAAACAGGGACTTTTCGTAGGATTAGTGACGCTCGATCTGATTTATCTGGTGACAGAGTTACCTCAGTGCAATCAAAAAATCGTTGCCTTAGAAGACTTAATGACTGCTGGCGGTCCTGCCACCAATGCCGCTGTTACTTTTAGTCATCTAGGCAATTCGGCAACCCTACTAGGCTCTGTAGGTCAGCATCCAAGCCGCCATTTGATGTTGGCAGACTTGCAAGGTGTCGCGATCGCCGATCTAACGCCCAACCGTACTCAATCGCTCCCCGTTTCCTCTATTTTAGTGACCCAATCGACAGGAGAACGGGCGATCGTCTCCCGAAACGCTGTCCAAGCCCAAGCACCAGTGACAGCAATTCCATCTGACATTTTGAGGGAGGTAGAAATTGTCTTGATTGACGGTCATCAAATGGCAGTGGGGCAGGTTATTGCAGAACAGTCTAACGCCCAGAAGATTCCGATCGTGGTGGATGGGGGAAGCTGGAAGGCTGGTTTTGAAAAAGTTTTACCCTATGTAGACTACGCCATCTGTTCGGCAAACTTTCGCCCCCCTCAATGCACCACATTGGCTGAGGCGTTGGACTACCTGATCGCACTAAAGATTCCTCACATTACTATCACGAACGGTAGCCAGCCGATCCAATATTTCTACCAAGGCATTAAGGGGCAAATTGCTGTTCCTCAAGTTCAACCCGTTGACACATTGGGAGCAGGCGATATCTTTCATGGAGCCTTCTGTCACTTCATTCTAAGCACCCATTTTTTAGATGCTCTGACTCAAGCCGCCGCCGTAGCAGGACGATCGTGTCAATCCTTTGGGACACGACAGTGGATGAGTCGATAAGATATCCTGCCACCCGAGGTTAAGCTGCCTAGTATCAACTCTATAAAGGCGAGTACGTAAAGTTTGACCTCAAGCAACATCCTTTTATAATTAGCTCGGCAAAAGTACAGAGATTGGGGAAAGAAAGTGGAAGCATTGCAAGCAATGACGGAGCAGCCCGTAACAGAAATTTTAGCGATCGCCCGTTCTTTAGGCTGGGGAGCCTCTAAAATTTTACGATCGTACTATCGGGGCGAACCGACCCAAGACGGCGCAGCACGAAATTTAGAGATCCAGGATAAAAAAGATGGGCCCGTCACAGCCGCAGACCTGGCTGTAAATGAATACGTGCTGAACAAACTGGAAGCGATCTTTGGCGAAAACTTTGGCTACCTCAGCGAGGAAACCTATAAAACCACCCGCGAAGCCATTCCTCAAGACTGGGTTTGGATTCTTGATCCGCTAGATGGTACCCGCGACTTTATTGATAAAACGGGTGAGTATGCCTTTCACTTAGCGCTGGCTTACCAAGGTCGTCCGGTGTTAACGGTAGTCGCTTGTCCTGAACTCGAAAAGCTTTACTATGCCACACTGGGCGGTGGAGCATTTGTGGAAACGCCGGATGGAGCTAATCGGCAGATTCATGTATCAAATGGCGATCGGATTCAGGACTTAAGCGTTGTCGTCAGCCGCACTCATCGCGACGATCGCTTTAATGCGTTGCTGCAACAACTCCCTTGCCAAAAGTTAGTTTACGTAGGCAGCGTAGGAGGAAAAATTGCCGCACTCGTAGAGCATCGCGCAGATGTCTACATTTCCCTGTCGGGCAAATCTGCCGCAAAAGATTGGGATATGGCAGCCCCAGAACTGATCTTGACCGAAGCTGGTGGACGCTTTACCCATGAGGATGGATCTCCGCTTTTATACAATCAGGGAGACATAAACCAATGGGGGTGTCTCATTGCCAGCAATGGGCATTGCCACGATGAACTCTGTGCCGAGGCAACCCGTATTCTGTCAAAAATCGACCAGCCTTAGAACTTGAACTCCTCTCGTTCTGTCTAGAGGTTAGGATTCCACCTGCCAAGCTAGGACGAGGGAAGTTGAAAAAAAGTCTGGGGCGATCGCCCATTCTAGAGATGCTACTTAGACTCCTCAGCTTCTAACGTTTGCAGCACGGTTTGCAACTCCTCTGGAGAAACACGCTGCTGCAAAGCTGTCCAACAATGCCCTTTACCGCTGTTCAACTTACCACTGGTCAACAAAGATTGGCTGCGCACTCTGCGTAAAGCACTGATGCAGGAAGAACAATCACAGCCGAAAAGTGTGACCGCAGCGTCGCTTTCTGCTGTCGTAAAATCTGCTGGAGGAACATCAATGGGAATGCTAACCGAAGCCATCGATTTGACATTTCCTTCATGCAAGCTCATTCTGGCAGACTTAAGTTGAGAATCTATGGAGACATCACAAGAGGCTTGTACTGGAACAGAACTTCTAGCCAGCACTAATTCAGAAGCCGAAGCTAGACCCGTCGTCAGTAACATCATTAGCACTGAACTCGCCAGAGTTGGAATAGCCACCAAGCTCAACAGGAATCTGTGGTTCATCAAACAAGTTCCTCACATCATTTTGGAAGATTGTCATCAAAATCATATCCCACTTAATCTGATTTGCAGCAAATCATCGACCTTCAGCCCTGCTCCAAAACTGCACCCGACTTGATGAAGATTAAGGCTAAAACTCGTTGAACACAAACCGTCTCTAGAATGTCATGCAGTTCTCTCTCCCTAGCGCAAGTAAGGGACATTACAGACTCCTTACACCAGTAGAATTTTTGTAAACTTAGTATAAAGCACTACTCCATTTAGAGACATCTACGTGTGCACTGCGTATTCTTGATTCATAGAGGCACAAGTGGATACACGGGTTTATCCCAGGCTCCATGACTTCCTGGATACTCTTCTTACGTCATACAGAAAAACTATGAAACTGCAAATCGCTTCCACTCTCTCTTTGATCGCTGCCACCTTGAGCTTAGCAACCGCTCCGGCTCAAGCCTTCTCTGGCTTCGCTTTTACGACCGACTATTCTCCTAAGCCTGCTGATCCTAAAAGAGACATCATGCTGGAGTCTGTAACAATTAAGTCGACTGGCGAAAAGATTGGTCATTTTGAACTAGTGAATAAAGCAACAATCATCACCAATGGAACAGCTATAGGGCCAGGTAGTTCTGACCGAGGAGATTTGGCAACAGGGCAAGCTCCTTTAGAAAACGCAACTTCTGCAAGCGTAGTCGGTAGCCTGGGCAACTTGAATCTCAATAATATTATTGATACCGAAGACAACCTAGGAGAATCAGTCATTGATGTCTATTTCAAGAGCGCTGCGAAACGCTTTTTCTTCTTTGAGCGGGGAGTTAATAGCGACTTGAAGGTTGACGCACTAGACAAGGATGGAAATGTCGTGAGTACGTACACGATTACTCGTGCTCTGTTCAAAGGCGACAAGGGTGCAAATCTAACAGGCTACAGCATTGATACAACAGAAATTGGTGGAGCACAGAAGGTTGGCAGCTATGGTTTAGAACTCGGTTACAAAGTGGCTGGGCTGCGCTTATCTAGCAATAACACAATGAACGGCCCCGACTACAAAGTCGTTGCAGCTAAGGTTCCTGAGCCTGCAACGATCGCGGCTTTAGGCGCAGTTGTGGGTCTTGCAGCACTGACTCGTCGTCAGAAAAAGCAAGCGGTTTCTGCACAATAAGTTACAGCAAGTCGTAGTCAATCAGAGTTTAAGTCAGTTGATCATTCAGGGAAGTTGGAGGATGTCTAAAGGTTTAGACATCCTCTTTTTTATAATTGATGGGGGAAATGGGAGCGAGTTAGTGGCGATCGCGCTCTAAATCATAGATTACTTTTTCGACATACCAATCTGGCGCTTTACCCGGATATCTGAAGGAGGCTTGGGTAATTAGGCGATCGGCAACTCGTGCGTCTTCGTGGAGGAGGCGGAGAAGTTTGCGTTGAAGTTTAGGGTTAGCCCGCGCGGAACTTGAGGGGATACTAAAGCGGCTGTTGGAGGTGCGCTTTGTAGAAGGACGATTGCGTTCATGAAGTGCTGTTAATGCAACCCCAACCCCAGCACTACCTAAAGCAGCGATCGCTAACACAGCAGCGCCATTAACCTCTGGCACTTCCTCAGTATTTGGACGAGTCAGTTGCATTAGTGTTTCGGATGTAGCGGCAGGCATTGCCTCAGCAACCAGCACGCTACTAACAATTCCAGCTAGCAGCAAAGAAACAGGGTGCGTGAATTTGGCTAGGGCAGCAAGGTGAGGCATCGTAGTTGATCCCGAGGATGGGCGTTAATACGTCTCAGTATGACGGGTCACTATGACATTAGTGTGGCGATTTTGCCAAGCATCATTGTCGAGAATTGGATTGCAATTTAGTCTATCAATTCTCGACTACCGTTGAGTAGCAAAGCTTGCTGCTGTGAGGCTACTGGAGTTTTTGAGAATGGCGAATAGTCCGCCGTTGCCTAAGCCTGCGGTTGCTCCGTTTTCGTTGTAAAACAATTGACCCTGCGAGCGAACATAGGTGATGAGGGCACTGCTAGATTCGGCTTCGGCAAAAGTTGTCACTGTCGCAAAGCTGACTTTGCGAACTGCCGCAAAAGTGGTGCGGTCTAAAACGATGCGATCTTGACGGCGATTAAAATCAAGGATGCGATCGTGCCCATCTGTTGCTTTAAACACTGCCTGGGTATCAAACACAAAACTATCTTTTCCGTCTCCGCCACTTAAGACATCTTTTCCACTTCCGCCAGAAATAACATCATTGCCTGCCAGTCCAGTAATGGTGTCGTTTCCAGCATTACCACTGAGTATATTTCTCTCATTGCTACCGATAATGCGATCTTTCAAGCTCGTTCCCCGGACGTTATTGTAGCCCGTGATCGTTCCGTTCAATTTAGGTGAGCTTTTGACGGTCAATTGACCTTTCGCCAAATTGACTTCAATAGCGGCGCGAGTTTCTTTAGAACCATCCACTTCTCCGGTATCGCTAGAAGTCGATCGCAAGATCACAAGATTGACTTGGTTGAGCAAAACTGCTGCGTTACTCGCACCACTATTAACGACTACAAAGTCTATTTTTTTATCATTATCAAGATCGCCTAGAACTAGGCTTGATGGCTCTAAACCCGCTGTTAATTGAACTTTGGCTGGAAATTCACCATTGCCATTGCCTAACCAGACCGTGGCTAAGCCTGTGCTAAAGTCGGGTGTGGCAATGTCGAGATTGCCGTCGCCATTAAAGTCTGCCGCCTGAATTGACAGGGGCTTGCCATTGGTTGAAAGATCCAATCGGCTCTTAAACGCGCCTTCACCATCGCCTAACAGGACTGAGACATTTTTGCCGCTCGTTGAAAAGTTAGACACAACCACGTCTAGCTTGTTGTCATTGTTGAAGTCCCCGATCGCTGTTGCATTGGGCGCAGTGCCCGGATTACCCACAGAATAGCTGGTAGGGCTACGAAACTCGCCGTTACCTTTGCCCAGTAAGACCGTAATAGAGTTGGCGTAGAAGTTGGCGGTGACAATATCGAGGTTGCCGTCGCCGTTAAGATCGCCCAGCGAAACAGAGTACGGCTGAATGTCGCCTGCTGTCACGCTGCTGCTCTGAAATTCGCCATTGCCTTGATTAAGCAGGATAGAGGCGTTAGTTTCGCCAAAATTAGCGATGACTAGATCAAATTTGCCGTCGCCATTGAGGTCGCCAGCGACGATCGCATTAGGCTGATTACCCACAGTAAAAGCTTTGCCGTTAGTAAAGGTGCCATCACCATTTCCCAGTTGCAAAGAGACTTGATTGGAATTGCGATGGGCGATCGCTACATCTAGTTTGCCATCCCTATTAAAATCCTTTGCCACTATGGCGACAGCGCTAGAGCCACCGGATTCAGAAAGAACAGCATCTGAAAAACCGCCATTGCCATTCCCTAAAAACACAGCCAAATTCTGGCTCAATGCATTCCGCAACGGCACCCCTAAGTCTAGATTGCCATCTCCATTAAAATCACCCAACACAGAAGCGATCGCTTTGCCGCCAAGGGGTAAATCGGCGGTAGTAAAACTTAAAGGGAAGGGATTGCTGATACTGACCATAGAGATGCAAATTAAGGGTAGGAAAGCAGTTGATCGGTAGGGAAATGAACTTCAACAAGCAGAGGATCAGGAGAGAGCATTGAGCCAGTCGCATCCTAATACACTGGGGCGGCATCCCAACCGATCAACTACATATAGCGTGAACTCCGGAAGTGTAGATGCTAATTATGGATTTCACAACACTTTGTTGCAGAATATACAGCATGTTTAGAAGATTACCTTTGGTAAAATCTTAATTATTTCTGCAAGTCTGCCTCTTTAGGGGGAATTCTACTTTTTGACTTCCTACCCTTGAACATGAGAGTTGTATTCTGATGAAACGAGTTCTGCCCTGTCGCCCTGTGGTGTCGATTTTGCTTTGGGCTATGCTAGGGTTTGCTCTGGTCAATTTGATTGCCTGCAATTAACCGATAAAACCCATCAAAGAGTGCAACAAAGGTTATCTGTGCGAGATGCAAATCTATACTCAGTACTGAATTTAACTGAAAATTATGGACATTCTAGAAGTTCTGCAAGCAGACTATCAACGTTTTCCAAAGAACCAGACCTACAGCATTTATGCAGAAGATGTCTATTTCAAAGACCCGATGAGCCAGTTTCGGGGGCGCGATCGCTATCAACGCACGATCCAGTTCATCGACACCTGGTTTACCAACCCAAAGCTTGATCTTCACAAAATAGAGCGCAACGGCAACCAAATTCGCTCCGATTGGACGTTAAGCTGGACAACGCCCCTACCCTGGAAACCCCGAATTGCGATTGGGGGTTGGAGCGAACTTGAAGTGAATCAGCAAGATCTGATCATCTCACACATTGACTATTGGCATTGCTCTCGCCTTGACGTTCTCAAACAGCACTTTAGATGATGTAATTTTTGGTATATCCTCTAAGCCATGCGGCTTTCAAAATCATTTAATTTTTCTGATGCGATTAAATCTGCCTTACCGTAAATTTTGGGAAGCTGCCCTGTTTTCTCTAGGACTTTTCTGACTTCGTGATTGGTAATATCTGCTAACTGGCGATCGCTCCTTAGCGCCAAGCTACAGGCAATGCCCACTCCTTGCCCCACTGCCACATTAAATTCAACGATCCGCCCTGTCGAGCAAGCGTAGCCATCAAACCCCGAAGCCGGACTAACGACTGCTAAGTTAGGGATTTTTTTCATTAAAGCGTGACGAATACCAATGTTGAACAACGGAGGTTTAAAGGATAAATCGCTATTAATTCCTTTGTCATTGGCAAGCTTTTCAATTCCGGCAATCCCACCTCGCACATCAAACGCATAGCCAAAGGTGCCTAATGCTTCGGCATCAGGTACGCCCCCCGCTAACATTTGAGCACCGCTTAGAGGTTCCACAAACCCTGTAAGATTACCGACATGGCGAATGTAGAGTTCAGATCCAGGAACAACGGCTGTAGCGCCTAGAGTTTTAAACCATTGCTCTACAAATTTGAATTCTTGCAGAATATTGGGAGTAGGTTTGGCATCGGCACGGGCGATCGCTTCTGCCTCAGATGCACTCACTTTGCACAACAGCGCATTCCACGAAAGTCGCCCACCCGAAAGAATCGCAATGTTACCATTATCGAGAATAGCCCCGCTCTCCTCTAAAGACAACGAAGTACCCCGGAAAGCATGATAAGCCACCGATAGGGCTTTACTCCGAACATCAATGTAGTCAACGCCTGCAAACATGGGTCGTAGCTTGCCTTGTGCATCGATCATGCCTTTATGAAGCTGTTGAACGAAGATAGAATTATCACCCGCCACAAGATTCAAGGTTTTCTGAGCAGAAACATCAGCGCGGTTCGTATATCTTTGCAGATAGTCATATTCAATTTGTTGGAGTTTTTGAACGGTAATTCCTTCCGTTTCAAACACTAAAGTTACAGGCAATTCCGAGTCAGCCAAGCCCATTCCTGCAAAACCTGGCAGCTTCTGTGCGCCTGCATACTGAGCAAGTTCGGCATTTACCGTCGCATCAACAAACTGTTTGCCCAAATACGTATCGCCATTAGTCAGCCGAATCCCCGTGATCAGGTTACCCTCTTTCACAACTGATTCAATGTCAGCACGGCTGAGAATGGCGGCGTTAACTTCTGTTAGCATTTTTCGCAGCGTGGCATCTGCCTTACGCGGATCAAGGGCAATGCGAACAACGCCCGATCGCTGCAAAAATTCTTGATAAATTGCCGAAGGATCGCCAAACGTATCTAACCCCAAAGAGCGGCGAAGGTCGGGTGGAACGCTGCTGCGATCGAGATAGGCTAACTTGCCGCGCACTAAATGCCCGCCAATTCCCTCCAAAGAACTGCCTTTAAACAGAAGCAAGCTGCGAGGATATCGCCTTGTCTGCCGCCGATGTTCCCTTGCTGCTGCCACCAGGGCAAGCACACCTGGAACCTCATCACCAAAAACAATAAAGTCGTAGGAGCGTGGATTAGAAGGCATAATCAAGAACGTGAATAAGTGAACGACGGTAAACGACCCACCAATTTGTCTTATTTCCCCAACACAAGTACCGTCAGCCGTATCACAAACACACGGCTTTTGTCTTTCTGTTAGGCTCCTTGACAATCAATTTTCTTATTACCAAAGTTTACCTGCCTTCATCCGTTTCGGATCTGTTCTAATGTTATTAAAATCTGTGTTGTTAGAATCGTTAATCATTGAGACTTCCACAGTGTATGGTTTATGAAACGAAGTCGCTTGGCTTTTCTCGGAATTATCTTTGTAGGTTTAGCGATCGCCCTAAGCTGGCGGTCAATGATGCCAACTCCTGCTAGTAATCTCGTTCAAACATCCTTACTGATCTCAGCAGCAGCAAGCCTTAACGACAGTCTGAAAGAAATTAAGCCTCTGTACCAAGCCCGCAATCCCAGTATAAGCCTGACTTACAACCTCGGTGCATCCGGTGCATTGTTGCAACAAATCCAGAATGGTGCCCCGGCTGACATCTTTATTTCGGCAGCAAAGCAGCAAATGGATATTTTAGAAAAAAGTGGAGAACTGCTGTCTGAAACGCGCAGCGACTTAGTAAAGAATCGGCTGGCTTTAATTGTGCCAACGAACTCGCAAGTCGTGACGAATTTCAGCAGTTTACAGAATTCAGCCGTTAAGCGGATCTCGGTTGGAGAGCCTCGCAGCGTTCCTGCCGGACAATATGCAAAGCAAGTTCTCCAGAGGCTAAAGCTCTATGATTTATTAAAGCCTAAGTTCGTTTACGCTAACAATGTGCGCCAAGTGTTGGCAGCCGTCGAGAGTGGCAATGCTGAATCGGGTATCGCTTATCTTACCGATGCCAAGATCTTAGATAAGGTAAAGGTTGCAGTCTTAGCCGCCGAGACAGATCATGATCCAATTGTCTACCCGATCGCCGTCCTCAAGAGTAGCAAAAATCCGCAGGCAGCCAGGGAGTTTGTGCAATTTTTAGAGAGTGATCAAGCACAGTTAGTGTTCAAAAAACATGGATTTATTGTACCGAAATAAAGTGCTTTAGCTATGCCCTCCGATTTATCTCCGCTGTGGATTTCGCTAAAAACAGCGTTACTAGCTACGATCGCTACCTTCTTTTTAGGAATTACCGCTGCGTATTGGATGCTGAACTATCGCGGTAAAGGAAAGCTTTTACTAGAGGGTATTTTAATTTCGCCATTAATTCTGCCACCTACCGTTTTAGGGTTCCTTTTACTGCTACTCTTTGGCAAAAATGGTGCGATCGGCAAAGTTCTGGCTTATTTTAACTTAAGCGTTGTTTTCACATGGTATGGCGCAGTCATTGCCGCGATCGTTGTGTCATTCCCTTTAATGTATCGTGTAGCATTAGGCGCATTTGAACAAGTTGATACTAACTTTCTTGATGTTGCTCGAACTTTAGGTGCATCTGAATGGACAATTTTCCGGCGAATTCTAATTCCCTTATCCCTTCCAGGTATTCTTGCTGGAACGATGCTAACGTTTGCGCGCGCCCTGGGTGAATTTGGCGCAACGCTAATGTTGGCAGGTAATATTCCGGGAGAAACGCAAACTATTCCAATGGCGATTTATTTTGCAGTGGAAGCAGGGGCGACAAACGAAGCAGGTTTTTGGGCGATCGCCATTCTCTGTATTTCAATGTCTGGAATTGTTGCTGTTAATTTTTGGCAAGCCCAAGGGAAATCCCTAAAGCAACGAAAAAAAATAGAGAGGTGGCGCGAAAGACCTTCTGAATCTCCTTCCCCATTTTTAGTTTCTCATTCCTCTGCCCTAATTGTTGATATTCAAAAACAGTTGCATCACTTTCCACTCAATATATCTTTCAGTGCAGATCAAGATCCACTAGGAATGTTAGGTGGATCTGGAGCAGGCAAAAGCATGATTTTGCGCTGTATTGCTGGGGTTGAAACACCAACTCAAGGGCAAATCGTTCTCAACGGGCGCGTGTTGTTTAATTCCGAACGCAAAATCAACCTTCCGAGCCGCGATCGCCGCATTGGATTCTTAGTGCAAAACTATGCGTTATTCCCCCACATGACCGTTGCCCAAAACATTGCTTTTAGTCTGCCAAAAATGCGATCGCAGCAAGTACAGCAACAAGTCAGTGCCCAGTTAGCAGCCATGCAATTAGCAGAGTATGGCGATCGCTATCCTCATCAATTATCGGGTGGACAGCAGCAGCGAGTTGCGTTAGCCAGAGCGTTAGCCAGTCAACCCGAAGCACTCTTGCTTGATGAACCTTTTTCGGCACTCGACACATTTTTACGAAGTCAATTAGAGCAGCACATGATTACTCAATTAACAGACTATCCAGGTGTGACGCTATTTGTGACGCACAATTTAGAGGAAGCCTATCGTGTGTGTCCAAACTTACTTGTGCTACATCAAGGACAAGCGATCGCTCAAGGCGCAAAGCAAGCTATCTTCGATCGTCCGGAAACCTATACCGTCGCCCAACTCACTGGATGCAAAAATTTCTCTCGTGCTGTGGCTCTATCTTCAACTCAAATTGAAGCGATCGATTGGGGTATTCAGTTGCAGGTTGCAGAACCGATTCCTCGCGCCTTGGCTTATGTTGGCATTCGCGCTCATCAAATTATTTTTGTCAAACCGTCAGTTAGCGATCGTCTTGCCCCCAATCTGTTTCCCTGCTGGCTGGCAAAAACCAGTGAAACGCCTCACCGTATGACTATATTCCTTAAATTTAATTCAGCTTCAATTGAGAAACAGGACTATCATCTGCAAGCGGAAGTCTTTAAAGAGACTTGGTTAACATTGAAAAATCGCCCCCATCCCTGGTACGTAAAATTAGATCCATTGCGACTCATTTTAATGAAAGCATGATGAATTGAGTACACTGCATGAGGAAATCGATTTTTACTTATACGATAGAATTCTTGAGGTTTATTCTTCGCACATAATTCGCACATACAAATGAACGATGACTCTGTTCCGCTCAACCCTGCTCAAGAACTTCAAGCCCTTAAAGCTGAACTTCAACGATCGCGCTTGGCTTACCAAATGGCAATGGAAATGGCGCAGTTTAAAGCCGGGTTTCTTGCCCGCGCCTCCCACGAACTGCGATCGCCCATCAACAGCGTCATCAGCCTGCACCAACTCATCCTGGCTGACCTAGCAGATAGCCCCGCAGAAGAACGCGAGTTTATTTCCCAATCCTACGGTGCCGCCGAAAAAATGTTAGACGTGTTAGACCAACTCATTCATATCTCTAAGACAGCGCACGGCACCGAACAACTCCATCTTCAGCCCGTGTCCGTGCACAGCATTTTAGTAGAAGTAAAAAACCTAACGCACTTGCAAGCTCAAAATCGCAATCTGCGTTTGGCGATCGCCCTGCCTAACCCGGAGATTTACGTCTTGGCTGATCCGGGGTGGTTTCAACAAGTGTTGGTGAGCCTGGTTGATCTGCCCATTCGTCTGATGCAAGAAGGCACCATTCGAGTGACCACTGAGGAAGTATTGGCTTCCCAAGA
This sequence comes from Timaviella obliquedivisa GSE-PSE-MK23-08B, assembly GCA_019358855.1. Classification (NCBI taxonomy): domain Bacteria; kingdom Bacillati; phylum Cyanobacteriota; class Cyanophyceae; order Oculatellales; family Oculatellaceae; genus Timaviella; species Timaviella obliquedivisa. Next base: position 36,943 of record JAHHII010000013.1, read on the forward strand.
AATCCGCATTTGCATTGAGGACGATCGCCCCAAAAGCTTTTGGAGTGAACCGCTTGACCTACTGCAATTGCTGCAAGCCAAGCAGAACAATCCCTCGCAAAATAACCACTCTAACCACTCAGAGTCTACTCTTCTGCCTTCTCCTGGATTCACCCTACTGATGAACCAAACGCTCATGGAATTAATGGGAGGCAGGCTAGAAGTTTTAGCGGTGCCTTCAGCAGACTCGAACGTCACACGCATTCAATGCTCGATTCCGTGGGTAGCAGGCGAGGATTAGGATACAACGTTTTGTAGTGCCGAAGAACGATGTTCGTGCGTTATTCTCCCAGACGATCGCACCATCCGTAGGGGCTTGCGTTCCGGTACGGCGATCGGGCTATCTGATGGGCTGTCTGCACGGGCGATCAGAATCGTCGTATCCCCCAACTGTTGCTCTGCTCTCGCCAAAAGCTGGGCTTCGGCTCTGCCCTGTCCATAAATCCGTGATAGTCGTCCGGTTTGCGCTAAAACTTGGCGAACCTCGGTGTTGGCAATCTCTGCTAAGGTTCTGCCGCTGAGTAAGGCAAGACTACAGGCAATGCCAACCCCTTGCCCCACTGCCACGTTAAACTCAACAATTCTGCCTGCCGAAGACGCAAAACCCGTAAACCCAGAAGCAGGGCTGACGATCGCCAGATTAGGAACAGAGCGGACGATTGCATGACGAATTCCGACGTTAAATAAAGGCTCTCGGAAGCGTAGGCTGGTGATGCCCTGCTGACTTGCCACCCGCTCAATTCCAGCAATGCCACCTCGCACATCAAACGCATAGCCAAACGTGCCTAATGCCTCAGCCTCTGGGACACCACCCGCCAACATTTGCGCCCCACTCAACGGTTCCACCACATCTGCCACATTTCCCGCATGACGAATGTATAGCTCAGAAGCAGGCGTAACGGTCGTTGCCCCCAAGCTCTTAAACCAGCGCTGCACAAACCCCATTTCTTTCAGCATTGCGGCAGTCGGTTGCGCCGAATTTCTGGCTAAAGCCTCAGCCTCAGACGCATTTACATCAAATAGCAGCGCATTCCAAGACAGCCGATTTCCTGGAAAGACGGCAATATTCGCATTATCTAAAATCGTCCCACTTTCAGATAACGAAAGTTTGGTTCCTCTAAAAGCATGGTAAGCCAATGACAGCGCTTTACTCCGCACATCGGCATAATCATTTCCTGCCCACAACCCTTTAAGATTGCCCTGACTATCTCTCAAATCCTGACGAAGTTGTTGTGCCAATGCCGCATCATTTCCTGTGGCAGCCCTTAACCAATTTTGCGCCTCTTGATCGGCTGGGTTGGCAAAGCGCTGAAGATAAATGGATTCGATCGCCTGTAACCGAGAAACGCTCAACCCTTCAGTTTCAAAGGTGAGCGTTACCGACAATTCTGAATTAGGCAAGCCAAACGTTTCAAACCCTTTAAGCTTACGAACTCCAGCAAACTGCGCTAATTCAGCGTTCACTGTGGCATCAATAAACTGTGTCCCCAAGTAGGTTTCACCTTTGGTTAGATTAATTCCCGCTAATCTGTCGCCGTCTTTCACCACCGAAGCAATTTCCACACCGCCTAACGTATCAACATTAGCTTCCGATAACATTTGTCGCAGAGTCAGATCTGCTCGACGGGGATCAAGGGCAATTTGATTGACACCTGCTCGTTGCAAAAATTCTTTATAAAGGGAAGGTGCATCGCCAAAGGAACCTAGCCCAAAAGATTGGCGAATGTTGAAGGGAACGTGGCTGCGATCGAGATATGACAACCGACCGCGTACCAAATGACCGCCAATACCAAGCTGCCCGTTCCCTTTAAAAATTAACAGGCTACGAGGATAGGAACCCGTTTGCCGACGGTGTTCTCTGGCAGCAGCAACCAATGCCAAAATGCCGGGAACTTCGTCACCAAACCCAATAAAGTTGTAAAGGCGGGGAGCAGGCATAGGGAAATCTCCTGGGTGTGGGTGATGGTTTTAAAAGTCACTACACCCGATAATCTCAGGCTATCCGGGAAGTATCGATTCCCCAGAAGGGTACTTTCTATGATTTTTAATCATAATGCGCCCTGATTCAAGTCCTAACGACATCACGAATCAAGAACACATCACGAATCAAGAACGATTAGACGCAGATTAAACTTTTTAAGCCACAATAGTTAAGGTCTGTCGCTAACCCTAGCCGACACTCGTTTTCCCATCTCCCCATTCCCCATGTCTCTCCCCGTCGTCGCAATCATTGGTCGTCCTAACGTTGGCAAATCCACCATCGTCAACCGTTTAGCCGGAGTGACTGACTCCATCGTCCATGACGAGCCGGGAGTGACACGCGATCGCACTTACCGCGAAGCCTTCTGGCGCGATCGTGATTTTTTAGTCGTGGACACAGGTGGATTGGTCTTTGACGATGACACAGAATTTCTGCCCCTCATACGGGAGCAAGCTATGCTGGCATTGGCAGAAGCCAGTGCGGCAATCATGGTGGTAGATGGCAAGGTGGGGCCTACCGGAGCCGATGAAACGATTGCAAGCTGGCTGCGACAACAATCTGTTCCTGTGCTGCTGGCAGTGAATAAATGTGAATCGCCCGACCAAGGCGTTATGCAAGCCTCTGAATTTTGGGGCTTGGGCATTGGCGAACCTTTCCCAGTATCGGGAATTCATGGCAACGGCACAGGCGAATTACTCGACGAACTAGTAGGCTTTTTGCCCGAAACCGACATTTTAGAAGAGTCGGATGAAATTAAGGTGGCGATCGTGGGTCGTCCCAACGTTGGTAAATCTAGTTTGTTGAATGCCTTTGTGGGCGAAAATCGCGCCATTGTTAGCCCTATTTCTGGCACTACCCGCGACACGATCGACATGGTAGTAGAACTGGAAGGACAGAAATTCCGCATTGTCGATACAGCAGGCATTCGCAAGAAAAAACAGGTAGAGTATGGGCCTGAGTTTTTTGGCATCAACCGAGCTTTTAAAGCAATTCGGCGATCGAGCGTTGTTCTGCTCGTCATTGATGCGTTAGACGGCGTTACGGAACAAGATCAAAAGCTGGCAGGACGCATTGAGGACGATGGTCGGGGCTGCATTATCGTAGTCAACAAATGGGATGCCATTGAAAAAGACTCTCATACAATTTATGAGTACGACAAAATTATTAAAGATCGACTGCACTTTACTGAATGGGCAGAGTCAATCTACGTCAGCGCCGAAACAGGGCAACGGGTCGAAAAAATTCTTGAACTGGTCAAAACTGCCGCTGAACAACATAAGCGCCGCGTCAGTACTTCGGTGATTAACGAGGCGCTGGAAGACGCAATGAAATGGCACAACCCACCGACAACCCGACAAGGACGACAGGGCAAGATTTACTACGCCACCCAAGTTTCGAGCCAGCCGCCTTGTATTGCTTTATTTGTCAATGATCCCAAGCTATTTAATGACAACTATCGGCGCTACATTGAACGCCAGTTTCGGCAGAACCTGGGCTTTACCGGAACGCCGCTGAAGTTGCTCTGGCGCGGTAAAAAGGTTCGGGATGCTGAATTAGCCAATAACCCTAATCGGGCGACCAAGGTTTAAGGTTAGGGCATGGATTTACTGCGATCGCTCCCCATCGGTCTCTATCTGGAGCAACCTGTCACTTGGCTTCACCGCATTGACTCTCGCGTCAAACTGGGTTGGTTGCTGAGTTTTCTATTAACCCCAATCGCTGCTACGCCTGAATGGCGAGTGGCGATCGTTGCGGGCTTAATCTTGTTAACCTTTGCCAGTGGGTTACCGTTTCGGGCTTGGCGAAAACAGCTTGGATTGATTTTAGGATTTGCGCTGTTGCTCTTTGGCATCACCCTTTTTGCTCCCGATGGCGTTAATGTGACGACTCAACCCCGCCTACCTGTCAATGAGTTTGCCATTGGTCAAGCGGCATCAAATTCTTCCGCCCCGCTAGCCGCAGATCAAGCGATCGCCTCCCTACCTCAGCCGACGAACTATCAATATGTATTGTTAGAAAGAGGCAGCATCCGCATCACGCGGCGATCGGTTGAACTCGCGATTCGAGTAGGCACCCTCATGTTCACTCTGATCTACAGCACCAACCTCTACCTGCTCACCACGGCTCCCGAAGAAATTACGGCAGGACTTGATTATTTAATGCAGCCGCTTCGTCGCTTCCTGCCCGTCACTGAAATTGTCTTAACCCTGACCCTTGCCCTTCGCTTCATTCCCCTCGTGCTTGAAGAAGTGCAAAATTTAGTGCGCTCGGTTCGTACGCGTGCCATCAATTGGAAAAAGCTGGGCTTTCGAGGAGCCACCCAAGTTTGGAGCGCGATCGCAGAACGCCTGCTCGACAATCTTCTTCTCAGAGCCGAACAAATTGCTAGCGCTATGCAAGTACGCGGATTCACAAGCCCAAATCAGCATCAAGTCAAGTGGCATCAATTCCGTCTGAGATTTCTCGATCGATTAGCACTGGCAGGGATAGGAGTATTTTGGGGAATTCGTTTTTGGGTAGGCGGCTAAGTTGTCTCTATTGGGGAATCCTTAGCAAATCCTGGTGAAGGGTTGATCCCCATAAAGTTTTTATCCTGATGCCTTAGGTTTCTACTGGGGCGATCGCGGCGAGAACCTGCCCAGGGTTTGCTCTCAGCTAGAAACTAATTTAGCCTAAGATGTTTTGTAGCACAGATGTACATTTCCACATTAGAGTAGGGATTAAATCTATCAACTGTTTACCTCAAACATCTGCAGTTATCGAATTACGCTCTTCCCATCTGCACTGAATCTAAGATACTTTAATGCTTAACCCGATCGTCCCAGATGTCTACTCAGCCCGAATGAACACCGAAGAATACCTCAACCATCCGACGTTTGGGCTACTATACAAAATTTGTCTAGTTGAAGAAAATCGTGGACTCTTCGCCACACTCTATGCCCAGCGTTTGTTCTTTATCGTCCTCACCAGCGTTGAAGGAATGCAGTTCGATGCGATCGGGCGCACCAATGCTCGCATTCTTCTCGAAACCCGGTTACGAGAATTGCGCCGCACTGGACAGGATTTAGAATACATCAAGCTTCAAGCTGCCCATAAAAAGACGTTTCTTCAATAGATAGCAATGGCAGGCTCCCTTCAAACTCAAATTGCTGAACGTCTAACCCAAATTCGCCAAACCCTCCCAGAATCGGTCAAGCTAATTGCCGTTACTAAGCAGGTTTCGGTTGAGGTACTGCGAGCAGCCTATGCAGCAGGAGTGCGGGATTTTGGTGAAAGTCGCATCCAAGAAACCGCCGATAAACAAGCTCAGCTTGCCGACTTACCCAATATCACTTGGCACTTAATTGGGCATTTACAAAGCAATAAAGTCGCCAAAGCCTTAGAACTTTTTCAATGGATTCATTCAGTCGATAGCCTCAAGCTAGCGCAACGGCTCAATCAAATTGCTGCCGACTTCCCTCAAAAGCCGACTTTGTGCCTCCAAGTCAAAGTTTTGCCTGACCCGACCAAGTACGGCTGGACGATTCCAGAGTTACTCAACGATCTGCCTGCGCTAGATCAATGCACTCATCTCAACACAGTCGGCTTGATGGCGATCCCTCCTTACGGGCTTGAACCCTCAGAAACATTAGCCGTGTTCACTCGCACCCGCGATCTGGCAGAGCAGATCCGACAGGATGGAGAGAAAATTAGACATTTAAAGATGCAAGAGCTTTCGATGGGAATGTCGGATGATTATCTGCTGGCTGTTGAGGCAGGGGCAACGATGATTCGTTTAGGAAGGACGTTGTTTGGCGATCGTCCTAACATTCCTTAGTGGGTTTTGTGCCTTCTTTTATGCGACACGCCTGAGAACATGTCATTTTGTGAACCAAAAGTAACCGATTGAGTTAATGTAATCTACACTAACTTTTCGTTGGACTTCCTCACGGTACAAAAAATGACCTCTATTGTATTTAGTGTTGGAACCCCAACGTATACTCTATGCGTAGAGTGAGCCGTTTAAGCGGCAGGTAGCTGATTGCAGTTTTCTTCCAGGGTAGAAGTAGGTTGGCATAAGCGATATAAGGGTTTGCATCCTGAGGTTGCTCAAGCTAATGTTCTCTTTAAATTAAAAAACTAAAGATGAATGCTTCTATTTATCGTCAATGTCTTAGAGGATTCTTAAGAATTACTTCCTAGTCAAACGCTCAATCTAAGGATTTAATGTCCTCGATCGATTAAAGAGTTGTTGATGTGTTGGGTGCTACTTTAACGAGTCTATTTAGGTCGTTTAAAGTCAAACCGTTTGCCTACCAAGCAAAAGTTTAGGTTTTCTTAATTTTCTTGGAAATGTTTCTACATTATTTAGTTCAGTAATTTCCTGGAGTACACACAATCTTGTTTCCAGTAAGGTATTGATTCTGTAGAGATTGCATGTATCATTTACTCAAAATCGAAAGAATCTGATGTAGAATGATGCGATTTCAGGGCAGTATACCGAGTAGTTTGGGTGGCATTACCTAAATGTTTATGAGGCAAAGCATCTAGCTAGATATTTCGATTTAATTGAGCTTTACCTGCGTGTGTCATCGATCGGTTAGGGACTGTTCCTTGAGTTTTTAGTTTTGCTGCGTAAAAAGTTAACCTTAGTTTCGTTGGAGCGTGAACAGTGAATACAATTTTTTCTAAGTTAAGAGATTTTGTGGGTCTGAATGAGCCGATGGAGTATGAGTACGAATATGCAGAGGTAGATGGCGAAGAGTATCGCAATCTTTACCAAGAAGAGCATCCTCAGCCTGTGGTTCAAGAAGAAGAGCCTCGTCGTCGTCGGGCTCGCGAACGGTCAATGCTATCCAATGAATCTGGAGTAGGGTCTACAACAATGAATAATGTAATTGGAATGCCCGGTGCTGCCAACGGTATGACTGAAGTCGTCGTCGTCGAACCTCGCACTTTTGAAGAAATGCCCCAAGTGATTCGTGCCTTACGTGAGCGCAAGTCAGTCGTATTGAATTTGACTGTGATGGATCCTGACCAAGCTCAGCGCGCAGTTGATTTTGTTGCAGGCGGCACCTATGCGATCGATGGTCATCAAGAGCGGATCGGCGAAAGCATTTTCTTGTTTACTCCTAACTGTGTTCAAGTTAGCACTGGCAATGCGACCAATGATGTAGTTCTACAACAGGCTCGGACGGCTCGACCTGCGCCCCCTGCTCCGGCTTGGACTGCCGAGCGAACGGCTCGCATGGGATAAGATTTGTTGAAATGGGTGGATTAGTCGGCAAGTTGAAATTCTGGCAAGGTTTGTTAAACGCAGGTTGTCATGATTCGCCCTAGTGTTCTCACCGCCTTGCTAGTGTTTTACCTGAAGGTTTAGTTCAGTTCGTGTTCCCGTTGCATGAATTCAGGCTTAGATCCTGAGTCTAGGAGACTAAGGTTGTCGGCAAAACTCGGAATTATTGGTGGCGGGGTAATGGGGGAAGCTCTCTTATCCCGCCTTATTGATCAAAATCTTTATTTACCCGATCGCATCTATGTCAGTGAGCCTCAAGCCCCACGGCAAGATTTTTTGGCGACAAAATATCAGGTTAATGTGACTGCTGATAATCAAACAGTAGTAGCGTTTGCAGACGTGTTGCTATTGGCAATTAAGCCCCAGGTTTTTGATTTAGTTGTAGCACCTCTGGAATTGGGGCGATCGGAGCAACTTGTCGTTTCAATTTTGGCAGGTGTGCCCCTTCATCGATTAGAGGCTGCATTTCCGGGACAACCCATTGTGCGGGCAATGCCCAACACGCCTGCAATAGTTGGAGCCGGGATGACTGCGATCGCATCGGGCAGTCATACCCAACCCCAGCATTTGCACCTGGCTCGACAGCTTTTTGAAGCCGTGGGCGAGGTTGTGGAAGTAGCTGAGCCTTTAATTGATGCAGTTACAGGGCTTTCTGGGTCTGGCCCTGGCTATGTGGCAGTGATGATTGAGGCACTCATTGATGGTGGCGTTGCCGTGGGTTTACCCAGAGCGATCGCGACTCAGCTTGCCATTCAAACCGTTCTTGGCACGGCTGAATTACTACAGACTACAGGCATCCATCCGGCAGAGTTAAAAGATCGGGTGACCAGTCCGGGCGGCACCACGATCGCGGGCATTGCTCATTTAGAAAGGGTCGGTTTTCGATCAGCGTTGATTGGGGCAGTTCGAGCGGCTTACGAGCGATCGCAGGAGTTGGGCGGCTAGAAACGGCGGCTCGTCTGCCTGTAGAGAAGGTCATGTAGGGAAGGTCGAATAGACGATATCGTAAGAGAAAGATTCCAGCCCCTTAAAAATGCCATGGCGACCGATCACTTTCCCAACTCCACCCCATCCATTCCCGCATCGCTCCCTCATCTTAAAATCTTCACCATGTTCCGCCTGGGGTTATTCCAAGCTGGATTAGGGATTATGTCGCTCCTGACCTTAGGCGTACTTAACCGGGTCATGATTAAGGAATTGGCAATTCCAGCCACGATCGTAGCCGGGGCGATCGCCATGCACCAAATTGTTGCGCCTGCCAGAGTTTGGTTTGGGCAAATGTCAGATGCCAAGCCGATTTTGGGTTATCACCGCACAGGCTACGTTTGGATAGGTTCAGCCTTATTTACGATCGTCTCTTTCCTGGCAGTTCAAGTGGTTTGGCAGCTAGGCAACAGCGTTGAAACCTACGGCTGGACAGCCCCAACCTATGGTTGGATAGGACTTTTAGCCTTTGTATTTGCGCTGTACGGCATTGCACTCAGTTCTAGTTCCACGCCGTTCGCAGCCTTGTTAGTCGATATTTCCGACGAAGATAATCGTCCCAAGCTGGTTGGGATTGTGTGGTCAATGTTAATGGTCGGCATTATTGTCGGTGCCATCATTACTGGAGGCTTGTTAAAAGCGATCGATTTAGACACGCCTCTAGACGTGGTGCAGGCATCCATCAATCGGATTTTTACGATTATTCCTGCCGTAGTTTTTGGTTTAACTCTCATTGCCACTTTTGGGATTGAAAAAAAATATTCTCGATATCAAACTCGTTCTGCTTTAGTCGATCGCGAAGATCAAATAACTTTGGGTCGTGCCCTTAAGGTCTTAACTGCCAGCCGTCAGACCGGGTTATTCTTCGTCTTTTTGTTAGTTATGACCATTTGCTTATTTTTTCAAGAGCCAATCTTAGAACCTTATGGGGGTGAGGTTTTTGGCATGACGATCGCTGAAACCACTAAACTCAATGCTTTCTGGGGCAGCGGTACGCTGATTGGCTTAAGCTTTACCGGGTTCTTAATTGTGCCTCGCTTAGGCAAAAAAAACACGACAAAGCTAGGCTGTTTTCTAGTTGCCGCGTCGTTTATTTTAATTATTTTGGCAGGCTTAACCCGCACTCCTGCAATGCTTAGAACGGCGGTTCTAGTCTTGGGCTTTGCCTCTGGCATTACCACGACTGGAGCATTGAGCCTCATGCTAGATTTAACCGCTGCTGAAACTGCCGGAACCTTTATCGGCGCGTGGGGTTTGTCGCAAGCCTTAGCCCGAGCTACCGCTACCGTTGCAGGCGGAGCACTGTTAGACCTGGGACGGAGCTTTTTGAGTACCCCAATTCTGGCTTATGGACTAGTGTTTGCAATGCCTATTTTTGGGATGATGCTGGCCGTTAGATTGTTGAGCCGCGTCAATGTTCAAGAGTTTCAGATCGAGGCAAAGGCAGCGATCGCCAAAGTCATGGAGCAAGAGTTATGAGTAAGAGCCATAAAAAACATGACCGACTTTTGGATATCCATCCTTAATTTCTGCGAAACCGCCGTTCTGCCTATTGGAACACATCTGATGCAAGAGTTTGGGCAAGTATCTGCTGTCGAGAAACCAGATGGTAGCCTCGTTACCCGCTCTGACCAATGGACGGATGCAGAATTGAGAGCCGCGATCGCCCAAGCATTTCCCACCCACGGAGTGCTGAGCGAAGAAGCCGAACACCAATTCCCAGCACAAGACTGGTGTTGGGTCATTGACCCGATTGATGGCACCACTAACTTTACCCGAGGCGTACCGCTCTGGGGCATTTCCTTAGGGTTGCTGTATCAGGGCACCCCCGTCTTTGGCTATGTCCACCTTCCTCCCATCCATCAATCGTTCCACGGATTTTGGCTAGGCGATTCGGGGTTAGAAGGAACTAACGGAGCATTCCTCAACGGTCGCCCGATTCATACTCGCCCTGATGATCCATCAGGCAACCAGCTTTTCAATATCTGCGCCCGCAGCATCAAAGTTTTGCAACATCCATTCCCCTGCAAAATTCGGATGCTGGGTGTAGCAAGCTACAATCTATTGACTGTTGCTGCCGGAGTCACGTTAGGCGGCGTTGAAGCCACACCCAAAATTTGGGACATTGCCGCAGTTTGGGCGATCGTTCAGGCAGCAGGCGGGGCTTGGGTGCCGCTTCAGCCAAAGCCAATTTTTCCGCTTCAGGTGGGGCAAAATTATGGCGATCGCCCCTATCCCACGCTCGTCGTCAGTCGGGCTGAACTAATTCCTAAATTTCGCCCTCTCGTTGAATTTTTGGGTACATCCTATGGAGCAACTCCTGAAAAGTCTTAGAAAATTACTCCTGTCTCTGCTAATCTCCTTTCTTTTTCTATGGCTGAGTCCAGTAAGCTGGGCAGATTCTACCGAACCCCCAGCCGCCATCATTGAGCAGTCTGCCCCGTCAGGCGTTAATGCCAACGCTATCTCATCTGAAAAAATTAGCCAATTTGTGCAAGCCTATTTGCAAGTCGTTGCACTGATTGATCAGCGCGAAGGCGAACTTCAAGGAGCCGAAACTGAATCTGATTCGTTACGCATTAAGCAGGAAATTGAAGCCGGAGCCATGAGCTTAATTGAAACGGAAGGCTTAACCCTTCAAGAATATTTACAGCTTCTCACGCTGGCTAACGTTGATCCAGAGTTTAGCGATCGCATCGTCGCCCAGTTGCAAACCATAGACTGAATCATGAACTAACCTAGAAGACGTTTCGGCTGTCCGCTCACTTAGGCTGTCTGCCAACCCAGAACAACCATGATCCACAATCCCCGTGTCATTTGTATTGGTGAAATCCTCTGGGATTGTCTAGCAGATCAACCTGCCAATTCAGTCGATGCAGTTACTTCTTGGACAAAGTATCCGGGTGGCGCACCTGCTAATGTTGCCTGCGGGTTAGCTAAACTGGGCGTGCCAACCGCCTTTATTGGCTGTATTGGTGGCGACGATTGGGGTGAAAAATTGGTCGAGCAATTACGATCGCTCTCCATCAACACGGCTGGCATTCAACGTTACCTTAAAGCTACAACACGCCAAGTGCAGGTTTTACGGACAGAAACGGGCGATCGCCAATTTGCAGGCTTCATGGGTAACTCTAACTTTGCCGATACTCACCTTCAAGCCCAATTCCTACCCGTTAAGTTGTTTGAATCGGCTGAATTCTTAGTCATTGGCTCCCTTGGGTTTGCCTACCCGGAAACTCGACAAGCCATTCAAGCGTCATTAAATCTTGCCGATCGCCATTCTCTCAAAGTTCTTATGGATGTAAACTGGCGACCCATGTTTTGGGCTGACCCAGATGCCGCCAAGCCTATGATTCAATCCGTTTTGCCCCAAATCGATTTTCTCAAGCTCTCTGTTGAAGAAGCAGAGTGGCTATTTGGCACCACTCATCCAAGGGCGATCGCCTCTCTGAGCGATCTCGAAGGCGTTCTGGTTACTCACGGTGCTGAAGGTTGTACCTATTCCCTCAGTGAGAACGAGGGCAAATTGCCAGGTTTCGCTGTTGAGGTAGAAGACACGACTGGAGCCGGAGATGGCTTTGTAGCAGGATTTTTGGCTCAGTTATGCCACTACGGTGCGCCTGCCTTGCGTAATCCTGCGATCGCCTGTCAAGTGGTCAACTATGCCAATGCCGTGGGCGCAATAGTGACGACCAATGCAGGCGCGATCGCCCCACAACCCACTGATAAGGAGGTCGAAGCCTTCCTCTACCTCAATCAAATTCGAGAATAATCTTTGATTAACCTATTCTGAGTAACCCATGTTGACCCGGTCTCTCTTTGCCAGTCTATGCATCTCGCCATTGCTAGTTTGGGCGAGCCCAACCCTCGCGGCTCCGCCCAAGATTAACCAAACCGTAGAATGTGAAGTTCTGATTGTAGGAGGTGGTTTAGCCGGAACTGCGACCGCCTACGAAAGTTTATTGAGAGGCAGAACGGTTTGCATGACCGAAATTACCGATTGGGTTGGAGGACAAATCTCTTCTCAGGGCACCTCGGCGCTAGATGAACGCACCACTCAACGACAAAAGCAATTCTTTCCTAAAGGATATTTAGAATTTAGCGATCGCATTCAAGAGTTTTACAACAGACCTAACCCTGGTGATTGTTGGGTTAGCTCCTTTTGCTTCCTGCCTAGAGACGGGCATACCATTCTCTTAGAAATGCTGGAAGATGCAGCAAAGCAAGGAAAGGGCACTTTGCATTGGTACCCTGCAACCGTGATCAAAGATCTTACTGAAGCAGCGGGACAAATTGAGAAGGCGATCGCCATTCAGCACCAGCCCGCTCCCGGTGCGCCGCCCCTCAACACCGAACCCCTTTCCCAAACCCTCGAAGATGCTTACCAATACGAAAATTCTTCCCGCTTCACCAAACAAGTCATCCAGTTCCTCCCCAAACAAGCTGCTGTAAATAGAGCAGGTAAAACCCAGTGGTATGTTGTGGATGCCACCGAAACGGGCGAACTCCTTGCCCTTGCCAACGTTCCTTACCGCGTTGGCATTGATCCCCGCTCCTACCTCGAACCTTCCTCCGCCAGCGAAACCCCTATGCCCTACTGTACCCAGGGCTACACCTACACCTTCGCCATGGAGCAAACGGCAGAACCTCAGCCGCAAACCGCACCTAGCTTCTATTTCCAATACGAGCCTTACTATAGTTACGAAAAACCTATCTTCGCCAACGTCGATTTGCTCTTCACCTACCGCCGGATTTGGCGACCCAAAGGGCAAACAACTATTGATACAGGATTCGGCAACATTAGTTTTATTGCTCCCCAACCCGGCGATATTTCCATGCAGAACTGGACTTGGGGCAACGACTATCGCCCTGGCACCGCCACCGATAACCTTATTCTGACTCCTGAGCAACTTCAGGAAACAGGGCAGCTTGCCCCTGGTCAATGGAGGGGCGGCTTACGAGTTGAAAGTTTACGACGCGCAGAAGAATCATCATTGGGTTTCTACTATTGGTTAGTGGCAGGCACTACCGACTCTCAACTGGGTGCAGGCATCAAACAACCCAGTCCGAATCATCGCCTTAACGCTGGGTTAGACTCTCCGATGGGCACCATGCATGGATTGTCTAAATATCCCTACATGCGTGAAGTGCGGCGGCTTATTGGTCGTCCGAGTCCGGGTTATGAGAACGGCTTCACCATTTCAGAGGTCGATGTCACCCGCAACAACTTTACCGACGACTATTACCGTTACGGTCTGAGCGATCGCGCCTACCGTGCCCTCGGCATTGGCTTAAGTGGACTAGAAGCCATTCAACGGATCCGTAGCAATGATCTCCCTGATCCGGTGCGCCTCCGTACCCGCTCCCGCATCTATCCTGACTCAGTAGGCATCGGTCACTACCCCATCGACTTCCACCCTTGTATGCAGTCCTATCCCGCCGAGGCTCCTGGCAACATTGAATATCCGGGTATTCGTCAAGGACAAGGGACAACCTATCCCTTCCAGGTGCCTCTGCGTGCCATGATTCCCCAACGCATCAATAACCTTATTGTGGCAGGTAAAAGTATTGCCACCAGCCAAATTGCTGCCGCTGCCTACCGCGTCCAATCTTTTGAGTGGTCGTCTGGCGCTGCCGCTGGAACCCTTGTAGACTTTGCCCTCGATACTGGCTCTGCTCCCTACGAATGGGTGGATGACCTGCCTCGCAAAGAACCCTTACTTGAGCAGTTTCAACAACGCCTCAACAACGCCGGAAACCCAACAGCTTTTCCCGAAACATCAATCTTTAATGAAGATTGGCAGGATTGGAATTAAAGACATATTGCAAAGCGGCTGATTCCAGTCACTTCCATCAGCCGCTCTCACTTACAAAGAATAGCTAGAAAGTTTCTGACCTAATTAACCCCTGCTTAACATCCAATATTCTACAGATAGTTTCAAATTGAGTTAGGACAGGATTTGTATCAGTAATTTCATCCTATCTTTATCAATTTATAAAGCTATTAATTACAAATACTCTATAGCAGCTAAACTAACGCTTTTTAGATTAGTTAATTGCTTTTCACAGCCAGAAACGAATCAAACATTCAAAGCGTTTTTGATTGTCCAAGTAAAGTCATGAGCAGAGTGCTGTGCGTTGCGTCAACAGTTGCTAAACCGTTTGCGGAAATTCATAGAACTGATTAGGGTAAGTCATCTCAGAGCCAAACTCGGCTTAAGTCAAGGAGGCGATCGGAGCAACGTACGGGTAAAGAATTCTTCTCTGTCTTCATCCGTATATTTACCTGACAAATTCACAAGAGTTCAATAAATGACTGAAAATTCAATTATTTTTAAGAGTTTTATACAGAGATCTTAGGTGAGGAGATAGGGTAAAAACTTCTAAAGTTAGCGTTCTTAATTTCAGCCTTAAGTTAATCTAGTGTTCTTCTAAAAATCATCCTGATGAACTCACAAAAGCAACGTATTAGGGAGTAGAAGCACAATATGGAGCCTTACCATGCTGACCTATACTTCGGCTGCTTTAGTGAGCTTGCTGTTCTCCTGGGGTTCAGTTTCTGTTGCAAAAACTGCCGACCATACTGTGAAGTTACAAGCCGCAAACCCGTCTCAAGCCCTAGAATTGTCTTCAGCCCGATCGCCTCATTCTCTCTCTCATCGGGGCAGCGGAAGAATTTACGATAGAGCTATTAGCTAACTTAATCATCTTATTAAAGAGTTAATTTAGTTATCTCTAAATCAGATGATTAGGAATAGCTCAATCTCAAGCTAATAGAGGTTGAAAAGTTTTTTGGAGTCTCTTAAATTCACAAGTTAAACTCACAAGAAAGTAGTCAGTAATCATTTATTTAGGGAATACTAAACAGGAACGTAAAAGTTTGCTGACAAGAGAAACCTGTCAGTGACTTACGTCACAGTTTACATTCATTAGTTTTGATCCATTGCTAATATTTTTTAAGAGTGATATAGCTGATCTAATTTGTAGATCTAGGGGTAATATGGACAAGCTAGTTCAGTTTCTATCCTAGAACTAATTAGGCGATTAGTATTTAGTTTTGGTACAATCAAAGCTAAGCATTGGTCAACTTCTGCCTTCTAAATCTCTGCTTCGTGTGACCAGGGATTCTAAGTCAGACATAATGAGCAAATTAGCTAAATCTGATGCGCTGCTTTTCTATAACTCTTTGCGATCGCCTCCAACATGATTAAAGACATAGATCTGATCAAACGCCTCGGTCCCAGCGCCATGGATCAGATTATGCTGTATCTGGCTTACAGTGCCATGCGCACAGGCGGGCATCGGCATGGTGCTTTTTTAGATGCAGCAGCAACGGCTGCTAAATGCGCCATTTACTCAACCTATCTAGAGCAAGATCAAAACCTCCGGATGACCGGACATTTACACCATATAGAACCCAAGCGGGTTAAGGTCATTGTTGAAGAGGTGCGGCAAGCATTGACAGAGGGCAAACTCCTGAAAATGCTAGGTTCTCAAGAACCTCGTTATTTAATTCAACTGCCCTACGTTTGGTTAGAACAATTTCCTTGGCAGCCGGGTCAGTCACGGATTTCTGGAACAAGCCTTACCCTGGAAGAAAAGCGGCAAATTGAAGAAAAGTTGCCTTCTAACTTGCCTGATGCGCGGCTCGTGAACTCGTTTCAGTTTATGGACATTATTGAGTTTCTCCACGAGCGCTCCCAAGAAGAACTTCCTCTAGAACAGCAAATGCCCATGAGTGAGGCACTAGCAGAGCATATTAAGCGACGGGTGACCTATTCCGGCACAGTTACCCGCATAGACTCGCCCTTTGGGATGCCTTTTTATGCCCTAACCCGCGCCTACTACTCTCCTGTTGATGAGCAGGAACGCACTTTTATTATGGTGGAAGACACTGCACGCTTCTTCCGCATGATGAAAGACTGGGCAGACCGAGAACAGGGAGCAATGCGGGTTCTGGAAGAATTAGACATCCCTGTAGAGCAAATTCCTCAAGCTTTAGAAGAGCTTGATGAAGTCATTCGTGGCTGGGCAGACAAATATCATCAAGGGAATGGGCAGTCTTTCATTTTGCAAATGGTTGTGGGTTTTAAGGAAGAGCAATCTAATCTTTAAAGGGATTTTTAAAGGGCGCTTAAAAGACATTGGAATACGCTTCAGAATTACTGAAATCATCCTATGCAATCTTAGAAGTTCCGGCTTCGGTTGCAGTAGCTTCTAAATCACTGAAGTGACGAAATAACTACCGTATCTCCTTTCAAACCTCTTCTCAATTGTTTTTTACTGCTGATGACAACGCCAAAAGATTAAGTAAAAATTAATTGTTACTCGGTCTAGACGGCAACATTATCAAAGATTGAGTATTCTGGAATTACCGTTGAGTCTGCTGTAGACATATTGAATTACTGCCCAGAACTTTTGACTCCCTAACTCTTACTGCCAGGTTGATCTTTATGAATCAAGCCCATCGCTTTTCCCGCCTGATGCAAGCAGCGTTGTATGGTGGGGCGATCGCCACAACCACTGCAATTTCTCTGCTCACATCTCCTTCAAGCCCCGCTGCTCAACCCACTTTTCAAGATAGCCCGAAGGCAGTTTTGGATGAAGCATGGCAAATCATCAACAGAGAATACGTCGATACCACTTTCAACAAGGTCAACTGGTTAGCCTCTCGTCAAGTTCTTCTGAGCCAGGAATACTCCTCTACTCGTGAGGCTTACGCTGCCCTCAAAGAACAGATTCAGAAGCTGGACGATCCCTATACGCGTTTCATGGATCCTCAGCAGTATCAATCTTTGACCAATCAAACATCGGGCGAACTATCAGGCGTTGGGATTCGGCTACAGGTTGATGTCACGACCAAAGTTTTGACTGTTGTTGAACCCATTGAAAATTCTCCAGCAAGTGCCGCAGGAATTTTGGCAGGCGATCGCATTGTGGCGATTGATAGCAAGCCTACAGCAGGCATGACCGTTGAAGATGCCTCTCAGCTTATTCAGGGCGAAGTAGGCAGTCCGGTTACTCTGCGAATTGAACGAGGCGCGACCCCTGCTAGGGACACGCTTCTGACTCGGGCGCGAATTGAGGTGCCTAATGTCATGTCGTCGGTGAAACAAGAGGGTAATGCTAAGATTGGCTACATTCGCCTCACCGAGTTCAGCAGCCATGCGCCCGAACAAATGCAGCGAGCTATCAAGAAGCTGACCGAGCAACAAGTGCAAGGCTTTGTCCTAGATTTACGAAATAATCCAGGGGGTTTATTACAAGCTGCCGTTGAAATTTCCCGGATGTGGATTGACAGTGGTTCTATCGTTAGGCAAGTGAATCGGGTGGGTGAGAGTACTGAAATGTCTGCCAACCAAACCTCTCTAACCAAGCTTCCGCTAACAGTTTTGGTCAATGGCAATTCTGCAAGCTCCAGTGAAATTTTGACAGGCGCTTTACTCGATAACCGCCGAGCGACGATTGTGGGGAGCCAAACTTTTGGTAAGGCGTTGGTGCAATCGGTTCATGGGCTTAGCGATGGCTCTGGTCTAGCGGTTACAGTGGCACATTACTATACCCCTGCTGGGACAGACATTAGTCAAAAAGGTATTACGCCCAATATTAGAATAGACCTGACCGAACAGCAGCAAATGGCTTTCTCAGTGAACCAGGCGCTAGTGGCAACTCAAGCTGACCCGCAGTACAAGGAAGCCGTTAAGGCTTTGCAAACCTCTTTTGCCATGAGCTGACCCCAAGGTTCAGCTAGTAGCTTGGTACAGGAGGTTGGGGGCGGCAGTCAACCTTCTAACTAACTTCTAACTAGTAGACTGCGGCGTAAGTACAGCCATCATTATCACGTTTAAGATGATAGGCAAGGAGTTTAAGCCTCTTGTTCGTTAGTAGGTGGTACGGCAGGGGCTACTAGCTACCTTTTAACTCATAGGTGTCTTGGGGTTAATATTTTCTTAAGTTTGCTGTTTAAGGAAAAAGGGAATTAGGTAAGGTAGGAAAGGCGGCTCTAGAGCCGCCTTTCCTACCTTACGAGTTAAAAAGACTTCCTTTCCTAGTCAAGTGCTGGGGCTTGGAGAACAGCAATTGACTTTGATTGCTCTTGCCATTCTGCCACCGTGGTCAACGATCGCTGTAACTGAGCCGTAATGGCTTGAGTCTTAACGTCGTAAATCTGAGTCAACAGCTTAGGATAAAAGCCAATCCCAATGATGGGGATCAAGAGACAGGCAATGATAAAAACCTCACGAGGCTCAGCGTCAATTAGCGCTTCATGAGACGTGAGTTCTTTATTTTCAGGGCCATAGAAAATCTCCCGCAGCATAGAGAGTAGATAGATAGGAGTTAGAATGACCCCAACCGCCGCCAAAAGCACCACAATAACCTTGAAGGTCAGGTCGTAGGCAGAGCTAGTAGAGAAACCTACAAACACCATGAGTTCTGCCACAAAGCCGCTCATTCCAGGCATTGCCAAAGATGCCATCGAACAAGCGGTAAACATGGCAAAGATGCGAGGCATTTTTTGCCCCACTCCACCCATTTCATCCAAGATGAGAGTATGGGTGCGATCGTAAGTTGCCCCGACTAAGAAGAAAAGACTAGCGCCAATCAAGCCGTGGGAAACCATTTGCAGCACCGCACCGCTTAAGCCCAGGTCAGTAAAGGACGAGATACCAATCAGCACGAATCCCATGTGGGAGATAGAAGAATAGGCAATTTTACGTTTGAGGTTGCGCTGGGCAAAGGAAGTTAACGCTGCATAGATAATGTTGACGATTCCTAAAATGATCAGCACAGGGGCAAAGTAAACGTGCGCCTCTGGTAACATCTCCACGTTCATCCGAATCAGGGCATACCCGCCCATCTTCAGCAAAATACCTGCTAAGAGCATGTGAACTGGGGCAGTTGCCTCGCCGTGAGCATCGGGGAGCCAGGTGTGAAGGGGGAATATAGGGAGCTTGACCGCGTAGGCAATGAGAAATCCAGCGTAGGCGAAAAGCTGGAACTGCAACGGAAAATCCTTTTGCATAAGCGATCGCATATCAAAGGTGACGGTATCACCATAAAATGCCATCGCCAGTGCCGCTACCAAAATAAACAGTGATCCCCCTGCCGTGTACAAAATAAATTTGGTCGCTGCATACAACCGCTTCTTACCACCCCAAATTGACAGGAGCAGATAAACCGGGATCAGTTCTAACTCCCACATGAAGAAGAACAGCAGCATATCTTGAACCGCAAAGACTCCAATCTGACCGCCATACATCGCTAGCATCAAGAAGTAAAAGAACTTCGGCTTGAGCGTAACAGGCCAAGATGCCAAGATAGCCAGGGTCGAAATGAAGCCTGTCAGTAAAATGAGCGGCATGGAGATGCCATCTGCCCCGACCGACCAACGCAGATCGAGAGAAGACACCCAGGAATAACTTTCTACCAACTGCATCTCAGAGCTAGAAAAATCGTACTGGGTGTAGAAAGCGTAGACCATGAGAGCGAAGTTAATTAACCCCACTATCAAGGCATACCAGCGAACCGTTTTACCATCCTTATCTGGAATTAGTGGAATGAACAACGCTGCAATAATAGGGAAGAGAATTAGGGTGGTTAGCCAAGGAAAAGTAGCAGTATTCATGGCGATTTTGTCTCAGTAGTTTGTCATTGCAGCCATTAGGTAATACCAGAGACGAGGACTAACCCTAGCACTGCCCCAAATACAATCAAGGCGTAGAACTGTACCCGTCCACTCTCTAGATACTTTAGGGATTCACCAGTGACAAGGGTGACGAAACCCGCGAGGTTGACTACCCCATCGACAATGCGAATATCTACTTCTAAGACCTGACGAGCTAGGCGACGGCTCGGTTGAACAAACAGGGTGTCATAGAGTTCGTCAAAGTACCACTTATTAAGTGAGAACTGATAGAGGGGTTTTATTTGGCTCACAAATACCCCGGCATCAATCTTCCGAGTCAAGTAAAAGAGCGAACTTAACGTAATCCCAATCAACGCAATCCCAACGGAGCTACCTGCCATCGGCAGAAACTCTGCCCAGTCCACCTCATGGGGCACCTCGGTAATCACTTCGCTTGCCGGATGAATAAAGGCTTCAAAGTAGTTGGCAAAGGGCGTGCCGACAAGACCAATAACTATTGAGGGAATGGCTAAGGCAATTAAGGGCAGGGTCATTGAGAGAGGAGATTCATGAGGAGAACCCTGATGATGTTCGCCATGATCGTCATGCTCCCCATGTGCCTCAGAGTCCAAGGTTAGTTCTTGAGGATTCATGGCACCCGGACCTAAGGACATCCCCATTTTTTGCAGTTGAGCAACCTTAAGCTGTCGCTTAATGTCTTCATTATTACCTCGGAAGTCGCCTTCAAAAGTGCTGAAATACATTCGAAACATATAGAAAGCAGTAATTCCAGCCGTTAGGAAGCCGATGCCCCATAGCATTGGATTGGCAGCATAGGTTGCGCCCAAAATCTCGTCCTTTGACCAAAAACCGGCAAAGGGAGGAATCCCGGAAATTGCTAAAGTACCAATGAAAAATGTGATGGAAGTAATGGGCATATACTTCCGTAAGCCACCCATTAGCCGCATATCTTGAGCCAATGCCGGGTCATGACCTACTACTGATTCCATGCCATGAATGACCGAGCCTGAACCCAGAAACAGCATTGCCTTAAAGTAGGCGTGAGTCATCAAGTGGAAAAGTCCTGCTCCATAAGCGCCAACGCCCATAGCCATGACCATGTAGCCTAATTGCGACATAGTGGAATATGCCAGCCCCTTTTTAATGTCGTTCTGGGTGATGGCAATGGTAGCGCCGATAAATGCTGTGACAGCGCCTGTCCAGGCAATCACGCTCATGGTTGCAGGCAAATTTTCAAAGACGGGGTACATCCGCGCCACGAGAAAGACACCAGCCGCTACCATGGTCGCTGCGTGAATGAGCGCCGAAATTGGGGTGGGGCCTTCCATGGCATCGGGCAGCCAGACGTGAAGAGGAAACTGAGCAGACTTTGCTACAGGGCCTAGGAAAACCAGGATGGCAAAGAACGAGGCTAGACCTGCGCTGAGAGCGCCTGACTCAACAAGTGACTGCAGACGATCGCCCATGACATCAAATTCAAAGCTGCCCGTAGACCAGAACAGTGCCAATATTCCTAAAAGCAGCCCAAAGTCACCAACGCGGTTAACAACAAACGCTTTTTGACAAGCATCTGCCGCAGCTTTGCGATCGTACCAAAAGCCAATAAGCAGGTAGGAACACATGCCTACCAGTTCCCAAAAAATGTAAACCTGCAAAAGGTTAGGACTAAGAACTAAACCCAGCATCGAAGAAGTAAACAGGCTGAGGTAGGCATAAAACCGGACATAGCCCGGATCATGTGCCATATAGCCATCCGTGTAAATCATCACAAAGAACGCTACAGTCGTGACAATCACTAGCATCATTGCTGTCAGGTGATCGACCGTATAGCCCATCTTCAGGTGAAAATCTCCTGCTGCTGCCCAGTCAATTAAATGCGTGTAGGGCGCATGTCCTTGAAGCTGACTCGACAGCAGGGCAAAAGACAGCACCATTGCCGTTCCACAAAGAGACACAATAAACCCTGAACTTAAGCTCCGGAGTTTATTGACCGTTTTACCGTAAGAAACTAAACCTAAGCCTAACAAAGTCGCTCCTGCCAGAGGCAGAACCGGGATAATCCAGGCAAGTTGATAAATAAATTCCATAAGTCACGCCCACTCCACAGCGCTCTATCGAGCTGGCAAAACCGCTTTTATTGTGGCATACCTAAGCTCTATAAAATTCTTAAACCAAGATGAAGTTCTCTTTAAAGTAATGACATCCAGGTTTGTAACGATAGGTTAAGACAAACTTCACCCAAGCCCTGTTCTAGCACAGTGTGGAGTAGGTGAGGGGAAAGAACTGTTCACAGACAACTTCTTAAGAGAAAATCCCCAGTTTCTCGAAAAAGTTGGGGATCATCAATTTATAACCATTCTGCTTTGATAAATTCCTCTAAGCTTGAGGCAAATTTGGAAACTCAAACAGCCGACTGACCTTAATCCAAAACCCTTTGACCACATCTTCGCCGATCGCTCCATATTCTAAACTCAGAATCTCCTCTACCGCCTCATCTTCTAATTCAAGTAAGGCGGGCTGAGTATCCATGTTAGATATCTAGATCCATGAGGTTGAGTCTAGGACCATAGGTTTCGATAAACTCGCGGCGAGGTGCCACCCGATCGCCCATCAGCACGGTAAAGATGCGATCGGCTTCGGCAGCATCTTCAATTTCAATCCGCTTCAGTGTCCGGCTTTCGGGGTTCATGGTGGTATCCCACAACTGCTGCGGCATCATTTCGCCCAAACCTTTGAACCGCTGGATTTCGTACTTGGCATTTTCAGGAAATCCAGCAATGATCTGGTCGCGTTCGCGCTCACTATAACAGTAGTAATGGTTGCGTCCGCGCTCTACTTTATAAAGAGGAGGGCAAGCGATATAAATATAGCCTTGCTCCACCATTGCTCGTCGATAGCGGTAGAAAAACGTCAGCAGCAGGGTGCGAATGTGCGAACCATCTACGTCAGCGTCGGTCATCAGACAGATCCGGTGATAGCGGAGTTGAGTAGCATCAAACTCTTCGCCTTTAATGCCTAGCCCTAGAGCCGTAATCAGCGCTTGAATTTCGGTGTTTTTGTAGATCTTGGCATCATCGGTTTTTTCGATGTTGAGGATTTTTCCCCGCAACGGCAGGATTGCTTGGAACCGACGATCGCGCCCTTGTTTTGCCGATCCTCCTGCCGAGTCTCCTTCCACAATAAAGATTTCCGACTCTGAAGGATCACGTGAGCTACAGTCTGCTAGCTTACCCGGCAGCGTTGAAGACTCAAGCACCGACTTCCGCCGCACTAGTTCACGAGCACGACGTGCCGCCTCAGCCGCGTTAAACGCTTGAATGGCTTTATCAAGAATTGAATCAGCAACGCCTGGGCGAAACTCCAGGTATTCACTGAGGACTTCACCCACCAAAGAATCGACAATGCCTCGGACTTCGGTGTTGCCCAGCTTGGTTTTGGTTTGTCCTTCAAATTCAGGATCAGGAACTTTAACCGAAATAACGCCTGTTAGACCTTCCCGGACGTTCTCACCCGCCAGGTTAGATTCACCTTCTTTGATTTTGTTGCGTTTGCGGGCGATCGAGTTCATCGTCCGCGTCAGGACTGCCTTCAAGCCTTCCAGGTGAGTCCCGCCATCAATGGTACGAATATTGTTCGCAAAGCCCAGCAGCGTGTCGGTGTAAGCATCTTCACACCATTGCAGCGCCACTTCAATTTGGACATTGTTCCGCTCACCTTGCACATAAATCACCTCGTCATGCAAGGCTTGCTTGTCCTTGTTCATGTAGGCGATGTATTCCCGAATGCCACCTTCGTAGTAATAGGTTTCGACATGGGGCTGATGGTTAGGCAAATCCTCAATGCGGTTGTCGGTGAAGATGGTTTTGACACCGCCATTGAGGTATGCCAATTCCCGGAGACGACCCGCTATCGTGGTGTAGTCAAAGGCAATACCTGTGGTAAAAATAGTCGTGTCGGGCAGGAAGGTGACCGAAGTACCTGTACGATCGCCCCCAATCGATTCGACCTGAAGTTCGCCCGTAGGAGCACCGCGATGATATCGCTGGGTATGCAGCTTGTGGTCACGCCAGACTTTAACTTCTACATGCTCAGATAAAGCATTAACGACAGAAACACCGACTCCGTGCAGTCCACCCGAAACCTTGTAGCCGCCGCCGCCAAATTTACCGCCTGCACCTAACACAGTCATAACTGTTTCTAGGGCAGATTTGCCAGTTTTGGTGTGAGTATCGATAGGAATACCGCGTCCATCATCAACTACCGTGACGGAACCGTCAGCGTTCAAAGTCACCAGAATTTCCTTACAATGCCCGGCAAGCGCCTCATCAACGGAGTTGTCTACAACCTCGTACACTAGATGGTGCAACCCTCGTGGGCCAGTGCTGCCAATGTACATGCCCGGACGCTTGCGAACATGCTCAAGCCCTTCTAAAACTTGAATCTGATCAGCACCATAATCTGTCGTCGTCATAGGATGAAGCGCTCCTCTAGCTCGTTTGAAGCCCCGTTAGACTTCAAAACATCAAAATATACCAAAATTATAACACAAAAGGGTTTGAGGGGATTTTAAGACCGTTTGAGATAAAGTTTGAAACCTGGATGGATCTGGAGTGTTTCCAGAGCATTCTTAATTCTTGCCTACTGAATTCTAATGAAGAAAACAGAATTTGCTACATCAATTTTAGCGGGGGGAGCAGCTTTTGAGTACTGAAGTACTATTTTCTTCACCCTTGATTGTCATCTGTGGCCCAACAGCAACTGGAAAATCGGGTTTAGCGATCGCCCTAGCCCAGCATCTCAGAAGCGCCATCGTTAGCGCCGATTCACGCCTGGTCTACCGAGAATTCAATATTGGCACCGCTAAACCATCTCCTAGCGAACAACAACAAGTCCCTCACTACTTAATTGACATCTGTGAACCGACAGAGACTTTGACCCTGGCAGAATATCAACGGCAGGCACGATCGGCGATCGCCTCCATCGAATCGCCTGCTCTATTAGTGGGCGGCACAGGCTTGTACATTCGCTCGATCGTCAAAGGGCTAAAGATTCCGCAAGTACCGCCTCATGCGGAATTGCGATCGCAGCTTCAAGCCTTGGGGCAGCCTCAGTGTTACGACTTCCTCTGCCAGGTCGATCCGGCATCTGCCTTAAAAATTCATGCTAATGACCAGGTGCGAACGTTGCGGGCGCTAGAAGTATTCTATGTAACAGGGCAACCCATCTCTCGGCAACAGGGCGAAGAGCCACCTAGCTATCCTATTTTGCAAATTGGGCTGGATTGCTTTGAGCCAGAGGCATTAGAGCAACGGATTGCCCAACGGACAAGTGACATGGTAGCCGCTGGGTTCGTGACAGAGGTGGAAGCGCTGTCAGAGAAATATGGGGATCTTCCACTGCTGAAAACCTTGGGGTATCGGGAGATGCAGCAATATTTGGCAGGTGAGGTGGATTTAGAGACGGCTAAAGCTTTGACAGTGCTGCATACTCGCCAGTTTGCGAAGCAGCAGCGCACCTGGTTCCGGGCTGACCCAGCGATCGCCTGGTTTGATTCAGCGTCCTCCGATCTGCTGCCTAAAGTCTGGGATTACATTCAGCATTTTTTAACTGAAGCCCAGTAGCACTGAAGCCCAGCAGCACTGAAGCCCAGCAGCAAAGCTCCCTAGACCATTAGAGAATCCAGGGAGCTTTTGTAATGCATTCTAATTTCGAGTGTTACCCACGAGTGTTACATCAAGACTTGCCATCTTCAAAGGAGTTGAGGAAGCCCCGAATTTTTTCTGCGGCAATGTCCCGACCGCCCAAGCCAAAAGCTAGCGCTACGGCGACTGCCACCGCACCCAGCAACAAACCAAAAGCCAGGTTAACAATGCTGCTAGCAATGCCCATTTGTTGAAGAGACATTGCTGCAACAAATGCCAAAATGCAGATGCGAGCAGTTTGACCCAGCAAATTAGCCTGACGCCCCCCCGAAAGAGTAATCAGTTTGAATGCCAGGTTAGCTAAGTACAGACCTACTGCAAAGATGGCGATACCAACCAAGACGCGCACAGAAACTGCCAAAATGCCATTCACTAAAGCGGTCAGGGCAGGCAGTCCTAAAACTTCTGTAGCAGTTACCACACCAAAGAGAATGATGCCAACCAGGGTGACAATGCCAACGATTTCCGAAGGGGTGCGGCTAGGCAGCAGGGCTTCAGTACGGGGGGTATTGATGCCCATGCCTATTTCATCAATCGGTTGGTCAATTGGTTGAACGGGTTGAACCACGATTGGTCGGACAGGGCGAGGCAGAGGGGGAATACCTAATAAAGAAGTAATATTGTTGAACCCAATGCTGGTCAAGATGTTAGCCACCAAGTCGGAGACAAATCGCCCAATAAAGTAGAATAGCGCCACGATTAGCCCTGCCGTTAGAATCTGGGGCAGTTTCGTGAGCACTTGGTTTAACATTGCCACCGCTGGAGTAGAAATGGCGGCAATGTCGAGGGCATTGAGGGCGGCGATCGCCGTCGGAATTAGCACCAGCACATACACAACCGTACCCAGCAGCGTCGAGAGCGACATTCCGCCCGCAGAACGGTTAAAGCCCATCCGTGCGCCTAATTGATCGGTGCCGATCGCTGCCAGCAAGTTAGTTGTAATGCCCTTGACGATCCGAGCCACCAACCAACCGATCGCCCCAATAATAATCGCTGTCAAAATCTTCGGTAGAGCCGACAGAATCTGATCAAGCAGATTTTGTACCGGAGTCAACGGCCCTTGCAGTTGCAAGACATCCAGCACTAACGGCAAGAAAAACAAGAATACAAACCAGTAGAGGGCGTTCCCCAAAGTTTCGCTAACAACGATTGGGCTTTCTCCACCCATGTCGCCAGTCTGCTGTCTCAACTTGTCGTCTAAGTTAAAGCGAGATAACCCAGTCGTCACTAGCGTCTTTGCCAGCGTTGCAATAATCCAAGCAACTCCTAGCAGCACAGCCGCAGAACCCAGACGGGGCAGATAGCTGAGGATCTGTTGCAAGAAGGCATTGAGGGGAGTTGAAACACTTTCAAGACGAAGCGCATTGAGGAATGCCACCAGTGTAAACGCCAAAATTAGCCAATAAACGGCTGTTGCCACCCACTTGCCAATCGGAAAGGGCGCTTCACCTCGGCGCTGACCCGCCATCCCTGAGACTCGGTGATCAATGCCCGTCTTTTTCAAAAGGCTTTGAATCAAACTCGCAACAATAGTTGCAACAAGCCAACCCACAATCAAAATAACCAGCGCTCCCAAGAAGCTGGGAATGAACTGACCAAACTGAAAGCCAGTCCCTTGAAAAAGTCCAGATGCCGCACTTGCTCCTGGCTGAATAGGTGCCGACTGAACAGGTACAGGCTGAACGGGTGCTTGAGCTAACCAAGATATCTGAAATAGATAAGACAGGTCTAACTCAGGGAAAACACCGAAACTGATTGCATTCATAATGACCTTAAACCGTAGATGGAGAATTCATCAAGAAAACATGAAGTCCGTTTGAGCGCTTATTGTAGAAGAGTTTGTCAAAAACCTCAAGATTTAGGTATAAGTGGGGAAAGTAGGATCTAAGCAAGATATCTTAACTAAGGTAATTTAGAATAATCAAAATCAGGGTGACTCAAGCTACTGCTGTCGAACGTTTAAGGCTGTTGTTAAATGTTTGAGAATATAGTTGGATTTGAGCGATCGCCAATCGCTTTCCTTAAAATCGTCCAAGTTTGTGCTAGAAGTCATTTTTCTAGGAGCTTCGACCCAACGACTTTAGAGCAAACGGATTGCTTTTCTAAAGCACACAAGACTAAAGCAAACAGGACAATGACGCAAATATTTTATGAAACCCACGTCACGATTTCACAATCAGACAATAGTCTTCGACCACTCTATTTTGCAACCGCCCCTTAGTAAGATGTAACCTTCCCGAACATTAGCCTTGGCAGAAAACCCTAAACCTTACAAAAACTGCACAGATTGCCGAAACCCACCGAGAACTTATCACTAAATTTGATCTGCAACTAGTGTTTTGCTTTACCAATCTCAAAAATAAAATCACAGAAGGGTAAATCTAGTTAAAGTAGCGTTAGTGGCATCCCGCATGTGGAGAAGATTACCCAAATGTCGTCTCACCAAGTTTTTGAACAATCGATACAAGTACGTGCCAGCGCCACTGCGGTCGAACAGTGCATTACCGATCCGGTATTAATGCATCGTTGGCTTAACCCGGCTCTTCGGTGTGAACCGATTGGAGAGTGGAGCACAGAGTTAGGGGCAAAAAGTCGATTTGTGATTCAGATTCCCTTGCTGCAACCCAGCCTCAACAGCGTCGTTGTAGAACGGAAGCCAGGACTAGTGGTATGGGAATTCTCGGGTTTTTTCCGAGGACGCGATCGCTGGGAATGTTTACCGACTGAAAAAGGCACCAGCTTAGTCAACCGCTTCGAGTTCCAGATTCCTAATGCGATCGTGCGCTATGGTTTCAACACCTTTGCCTTTAATTGGACAAAGCAAGATATGCAGACCCAGTTGCGGCGCTTAAAGCGAGTTGCTGAGCAAGAGTATCTCAAGACTGCTACTCCTTGAAGCGACTCCCTAAAAAGCTACTTTCCAAAACAGTCAGGCAGGCACGAAAATTCGTTCAGTCCCAGAAAGCTCAAAAGCCGCGTGAACTGCCTTTAACGCCTTCACCCCATCTTCTTCAGGCACCACGCAACTAATTTTAATTTCAGAAGTTGCAATCATCTGAATATTGATTCCTTCCTGAGCTAACGCCTCAAACATGCGTCCCGCCACTCCCGGACAGCCGACCATGCCCATGCCCACGATGCTAACCTTGGCGATCGCCTGATCCACCACCACTTCACCCATGCCCCAGTCCTGAGCCGCCACTTGCAGCAATGCCTGAGCATCCGTTGCATCCACCTGCGTCACCGTAAAGGCAATATCACGGGTTGCAACTCCATTGACCAATCGGCAACGCTGAGACTGAATAATCATATCAACGCTAATGCTGCGATCGGCTAACAGACGAAAAATCTTCGCTGCCATCCCCGGGCGATCGGGCACCTGCCGAATGGCTAGCCGCGCTTGCCTCAGGTCAAGAGCCGCGCCGCGTACTGGAGCCGATGAGGCTAGTACAGGGGCCGCAACCGGAGAACTGCTAACTTGGAACGTCTGGCAAAGAGCCGCGATCGCCCGATCGCAATCTGCGGCATCAATGGCGCAACTCACCTTTACCTCTGAAGTCGAAATCATTTGAATATTAATTCCAGCATCTGCCAGGGTAGAGAACAGCGTTGCGGCAACACCCGGTCGCCCAATCATGCCTGCGCCTGCAATGCTAACTTTGGCAATTTTGCGTTCTACTAATACCTCTGCTTCTCCAGCCGCCGGATCAAGATCGTGGCGCAACGCTGGGGCGATCGCTTCGGCAACCGCTTCGGCACGGGTCAAAGAATTGTGGGTGACAGTAAAGGCAATATCATTGGTATTCGCTTCATGAATCGATTGAATGATCAAATCAACATCCAAATCTTGCGTCGCAATTTCGCCAAATAACCGCGCTGCAATGCCAGGGCGATCGGGCACTCGCAGCAAGGCTACTTTGGATTGATCTAGATCGAACTCTACGGCATCAACCGGATGAGCAATTTCTAGTCCTGCCAGCGATCGCGGCTGAGGAATGGGCGATATGACGCGCGTTCCCGGCTCATCCGTCCAACTCGAACGCACCACCAGCAAAACGCCATAGTTCCGTGCAATTTCTACTGCTCGAGGATGCAGTACTTTTGCTCCCAAACTTGCCAACTCCAGCATTTCATCCGACGTAATTTCCGTCATCAGATGGGCATCTGGCACTATCCGAGGATCGGTAGTGAGAATACCGGGAACATCGGTGTAGATTTCGCAACAGTCGGCTTTCAGAGCAGCGGCTAGAGCCACGGCTGACGTATCAGAGCCGCCACGCCCCAACGTCGTAATCTCTAGTTCATCCAAGCTGCTTGTGCCTTGGAAGCCCGCAACTACCACCACTTTTCCATCTGCCAAATACCGCTCTATCCGCTCAGTTTGAATGCTGAGAATGCGGGCGCGGGTGTGTTCAGCTTCAGTAACAATGCCCACCTGTCCGCCCGTCATTGATATCGCTGGCTGACCCATTTCTTGCAGCGCCATACTCAAAAGCGCGATCGTCACTTGTTCGCCAGTAGACAGCAGCATATCCATTTCCCGCCGATTAGGGCTGGGCGAAATGTCGTGTGCCAATTTCACTAGTCCATCAGTGGTTTTGCCCATCGCCGAAACAACCACAACCACGGAACGACCTGTCTGCACAGTTTGTTTCACCCGCTGTGCCACAGCCTGAATCCGCTCAACTGAACCAACCGATGTGCCGCCATACTTTTGAACAATCAGTGCCATATTTTCTGTGTTGTGAAGCGATCGCCAAATTCTAAAATCGCTTGCCCCTAGGCTACAACCATACCAAGATTTATTCCGGAAGTCTTAAACCGCTCTGCATTCTGCTGCTTCATGATACTTAACCCGCAATTCCTTGCCCGATTTACCATCGCTCCGCATAATGCTGTGAAGAGGTGCTGCTTCACCTTCGGGAGCGTCGGATGAAGCAGTGCTTCTCATTACCTATAGATCATGACCTATAGAGTCAAGGCTTATAAATAATTTCAGTTAAGCCTAAGTCAAAATCTTCTCTAAGTTTGGCACTTCCATCCAAGCATTTGCTTCATGGGACTGGTGCGTTAAGTCCATGAGCAACTGAGAATACACGCCTTCTCGCAGTGAGGGTGTCGGCGATTTCTTGCGGATATCTTGGAGCGATCGCCCTAACTCTATTCCCTGCACCCATCGATCAATCACCCGAATAAAGGGTGCCAGCCGCCCATCTTGATAAGTCTGCGAAAACGCTAGTTGCTCCGGAATTTCTAGCGCTTGCAAAGGCTGTCCGTTTTGGCTGCCCATGATGCGGAACCCGTGCACATAGTCAGTTTGATTATCGCTGCCTAAAATGAGCGTGCCCCGATCGCCATACACCTCGACCCAATGTCCCCGCCCTTGATAAGTAACTGCACTCAACGCCACCTGACACAATACGCCGTCTGCTAGTTCTAGCGTGATGCAGCAAGTATCGTCGGCATCTACAGGTTTAGCTTTTCTATCGGTAGGGTCAATGCGGGTCGGAATCGTAGTGCTGAGCCGACCGCTTAAGCGTTTGGCAGGCGCAAACAGCCAAGCTAAGTAATCAAAACAATGCGAGCCGATCGCCCCCAACGCTCCGCCTCCCTGGTCTTTGCGGGCGTACCAGTTCCAGGGCTTACTGGCATCGGCACGACCCGAAACAAGCCAATCGACTTTAACTAAGCGCTTTTGCCCGACATAACCATCTGCTAACAATTCGGCGAACCGCTGCCATGCCGGGACAAACCGAAACTCGAAGTCGAGGATGACGATCGCCCCATTCGTCTCCGCTAACTGATAAAGTTCAACGGCTTCTTGCACATTCAACGCTGTCGGTTTTTCCAGCAACAAATGTTTGCCCGCTTGCAGCACTTTTTTCGCCATGTCGTAGTGCAAAAAAGGCGGCGTAGAAATCGTGACGGCTTGTACTTCAGGCAGGGCAACCAGTTCTTCAATAGTTTGGCAAGCACGGGGAATAGCATGAGTTTGGGCGATCGCTCTACCCTTTTCTAAATCGCGGTGATGAACCGCCACAACTTCCGTGTGCGGATGAATTTGCAGCCCTGGAATATGAATTTTTTGACCAAAACCTGTGCCAACAACTGCAACGCCGATCGGAGAATGAGCCATGATAAAAGCCAGCCAAATTGAATCTCATTATGGTAATGGTTTTCAGGCTTAAGCCTAGAAGCCTTGCCAGAGAAGTCAGATCTAAAAACGTCTCTTAAGTCAAGCCAATCTAAAGCCATCTAGAATAGACGCAGACCCTCACCCGCTAAATGTTTGAGCAACTTCTAAGTACAGTCAGACTCGTTAGAAGCATCCTAATGATCAAAATTCTCCATCTTTCCGACATTCATTTAGGCAGCGGTTTTTCCCATGGACGAGTTAACCCCGAAACAGGTCTGAATAGTCGGCTAGAAGATTTTATTCAAACCTTGAAACGTTGCATCGATCGCGCTATTGCAGAACCCGTTGATCTGGTACTCTTCGGCGGCGATGCCTTCCCTGATGCTACACCGCCTCCCGTTGTGCAAGAAGCTTTTGCGCGGCAGTTTCGGCGACTGGTCGATGCTGATATTCCTACTGTTCTATTAGTGGGCAATCACGATCAGCACTCCCAGGGATCGGGCGGAGCAAGCCTGTGTATCTACCGAACTCTGGGCGTTCCAGGTTTTGTAGTGGGCGATCGTTTGCAAACCCACACCCTTCAAACCCGCAGCGGTGCTATCCAGATTATGACGTTGCCCTGGCTAACCCGCTCTACTCTCCTCACCCGCCCCGAAACTGAAGGACTCTCTCTATTAGAAGTGAATCAGCTGTTAATCGAGCGCCTCCGAGTCGCCATGGAAGGCGAAATCCGGCGGCTCGACCCTAACTGCCCCACTGTATTACTGGCGCACCTAATGACAGACAATGCCCGTTTGGGTGCCGAGAGGTTTCTAGCGGTAGGCAAAGGGTTTACTGTTCCCCTATCCCTACTGGCGCGCCCGTGTTTCGACTATGTGGCATTAGGACACGTTCACCGCCATCAAGTTTTGTCAGAGCAGCCCTATGTGGTTTATCCCGGCAGCATTGAACGAGTAGACTTTAGCGAAGAGTCAGAAGATAAAGGGTTTGTATTGGTAGAGGTGGAGCAAGGCAACACGCGCATGGAGTTTTGCCCATTGCCCGTGCGCAAGTTCTGTACGATTCGGGTTGATTTGTCTAAAGCTCATGATCCTCAGGAAATGTTGCTGCAAGCGATCGCCTCAGAAAATATTCAAGATGCTGTCGTCCGCCTGATCTACCAGCTTCGCTCAGAACAAATTGATCAAGTCGATAACACAGTGCTTCAGCAGGTCTTAGCCGTAGCACACACCTACAACATCCATGCCGAACTTGTCAGCCAGCTTGCTCGTCCACGACTGCCCGAACTCGGCACAGGGCATCACCTTGCGCCATTAGACGCATTGAAAACCTATATTGCAAACCAGCCTCACCTCGAAGACATCGCAGCAGACATGGTTCATGTGGCACAAGCTCTACTGTTGTCTGCGCATCAAGAGCAGGAAGAGACAGAAAAAGACCACCTTCTTGCTAAGGAAAGCAGCAAGCCAAATCTCAGATTTATAGAAGATGAGCCTGCTCAGTTAAGGCTGTTGTAGTACTAAGTTAATTGATGAGGAGAGATTATTCTGACAACTTAGTCCATATTGCTTATTTGCTTAATTAACAAAGAGTAAAGTTAACATAAAGTTTTCATGAAGTTGTTTTTACGCAAAGCCGAGCGATCGCCTTGCTAGAGAGGGATTAAGGTCTAAATTGAAAATGTAAAGATTGTGTAAAGTTAACTCGGCTTTTCCGTAACCCTGATCCCCACGGCAAAAGCTTCGTGTTAGTCTGTTGCAGTTCAGGAACAAAAGTGAATGCGTAACGAGTATGAGTTGGGTGTTATCTATGTTGATTCTAGTGCTCCCATTAACTTTCTCGAATCATGCTTCCGATAGAGCCTTGGTAATGCTGTTAAAGCATTTTGTATTGACAGCATTAGTTGAAATCTAAATCAACTCTCCTTTGCGCCGATTAAAGCAGTCCCTAGCTTCAATTCCTACGCTTTGCTTCAAGGTCTAATACCTTGCTTCAGGGTGGCTGCACTGGTTCTGTCTTGTTCTTTTCACAATGGATCTATGAATTTTAAAATTTGGAGCGGTCTTGCCGCTGTCTCTCTACTGATGACAATATTGGGACTTGCACTTCCTATCTATGCAAACCCCATAGCAGCATCGGCTGTAGAACCAGAGGATAATGTGACCAATGAGGTGGTTCAAGCGCCCCTTAATTCCCCGATCCAAGGTTCGGTGGTCAGCCCTTCTGTTGAAGAAACCAAGGTGGGTCAAGTAGCTTCTATGCTATCTGACGTTCTTGCAGAAGTTGAGGTTCCCCCAGCACAAGGCGATCGAGCTAATTCTGGCTCCTCTACCCCTGCTTCCGAGAGAACTGTAGCGACTCAAGCTAGCGTTGAAGCAGTTAAGGTGGGAGAGTATCAGTCTAGTGAACAGGCTGAAGACTCAGTAGCTGTTATGCAGTCTTATCGGTCAGAGGGTCGTCAGGCTGCAACAATCTATGTTCGCAATATTCCAGTCCTTTCGTTTTTAGGTTCGGAAGGCAACTCTAGCGGGGCTTCTAGCTCTTCCCTAGATACTGGTGTAAAGGTTGCTAGTTCTGCCGCCAACAGTGCTGTTAATGAAGTTGCAGTGCTTCAGTCTCGACCAGCAGATGCCAGCAGCGCCCCGGTTGAAAGTTCTAATGACCCGGCTGTGAGAGCAACGGCGATCGCTGCTCAAATCAATCAACTCCACCGTAATAGTATTGATGCCAGCAGCATTCGAGCCGTATGGGATGAGCCCAAACAACGCTACTTGATTAAGGTAGGCGAGGACACGTTAACCGCTATTGATCCAGCTACTATCTTGGCAGACACGACCCATAATGCAGAACAAGATGCTCTACAAGTGACTAATCGGTTGCGCCGATTACTAGGTGACGCTGAACCTTTGACAGAAGTTGAAGGTGCACCCCGGCGCGTCACTCAGGTTTCGGTAGGTTCCCTCCAACTCACAGTCAGCGGTTATGCCTCTTGGTATGGGCCTGGCTTTAATGGCAACATGAGTGCTAGTGGCGAGGTGTTTAATGAAAATGCCTTGACCGCGGCTCACCCCAATTTGCCGTTTGGGACACAGGTGCGCGTCACTAACATGGACAATGGGTTATCTGTACTTGTGCGGATTAATGACCGAGGGCCCTACGCAGGCGATCGCCTCATTGACCTTTCGGCAGGAGCCGCCCAAGTCATTGGTTTGATTAACTCAGGGGTTGCGCCAGTTAAGTTGGATGTACTGGGCACAGCGAGTCGTTAAAATTGCATTGAAATCTAGTTAAAGCTACATCCTTTCAACCTTGTTGAGAGGATTTTTTGTTATTTCCTAGGAGCGATCGCCTTTCAACCTGAGTGAGCAGAAATTGCCAGAATGAGTTCAATATTCTGCATTTGGGCACTCTCTACCTATTAAGAAATTGTTTCTGGTAACAGCAACTTTTCTAGGTGGTCTGACCTCGGTCGTCTGACATAGAGTAGACAGGACATTGCGGTTCATCTTTCTATTCGGTTCGCCACTCCACTTAGCCACCGATTAGTCCGACGTTTCAACAGTGACAGCTTTGGGTTGTTCAAATTTGCATGATGACAACAGACTATAATTTGGGTCGCACATTGCGCGATCGCTACAGATTAACCCGGCTACTGGGGCAAGGCTCGATGGGTCGTGTCTACGAAGCCGATGATGACGTTTTAGGCGATGTCCCTGTTGCAGTCAAATTTCTTTCACAAACTCTCCTAACCCGAGGAATGCTCGCTCGCTTTGAACAAGAGGCAAAAACCTGTGCTCAACTGGGGCAGCGCAGTATGCACATTGTCCGGGTCATGGATTATGGTGTAGACGAAGACGGCATTCCGTTTTATGTGATGGAATATTTAAAGGGTGAAAGTTTGACTGAAGTTATTAAACGCCAAGCGCTTCTACTTCCTCGCTTTTTAAACTTAACTCGCCAAATTTGTCTGGGGCTACAATGCGCTCACCAAGGTATCAAAATGGACGGGATGACTTATCCCATCGTTCATCGAGATATTAAGCCTAGCAATATTTTGGTGAGCCAGGATGATAGCCTGGGCGAACTGGTCAAGATTTTAGACTTTGGCATTGCCAAAATTCTTCAGTCTGAAGTTAGCCAAACGGGCTGTTTTATGGGCACCCTAGCGTACGCATCACCTGAGCAAATGGAAGGGCATGAGCTAGATGCTCGCTCTGATATCTACAGCCTCGGCATTATGATGTTTCAAATGCTGACAGGAGCGATGCCGCTGCTAGCGAGTACCCAGTCCTTTGGCGGATGGTATAAAGTTCACCATTTTCATCAGCCTAAGTCGTTTGAAGAGGCAGACCCCAATGCGAAGCTGCCTAAGCTGTTGGAAGAATTGGTAGTGGCTTGTCTAGCAAAAGCGCCCAGCGATCGCCCCCAAAATGTTGCACAAATCCTAGAGGCACTTAAGCCGTTAGAAGAACGCTATGGTGCGGGTCGAGAGGTTGCTCGTCGCATTGAAGCTTCTCTGAACCGCAAATTGCCTATTAAATCCGTTGCCCAAGATTGGGTCGAAGAGGCGCGCCCTTCGAGATACCCGCAAGGGGTCGTCTTGCAACCGAAAGGGTCAGATATCCTCTCTACCGATGAGGTTTTTCAGCTAGCTGCCTGGCCCAAAACCATGCCGATTGCCGAGATTGTGTTTCCAAGAGCCCTACCCTCACAAAATGGCAACTTGGCAACCCTTTGGGTCATGCTGCCCAAAGCCGAGATTGAGAAACGGATGGTTTGCACTCGCTACAATCAATTTTTGTTTATGGAAGCCCCTCACCCAATGGTGCTGTGGTTAACCGTGCTCTACAACCGAGAGCATGGGCCCCGCTGGTTGCCGTGTTACTTAGACCTGAAAACTACTTCAGGTAGACAAATGACAATGCTACTGGGCAATGCAGGCAAATACAATGTGCTTTTTTTCCAAAAACAGTCACCTGAGCATTGTATTAATGTGCAAGCCTCAAGCATTGCACCCGGACAATGCAAACTGTTGCGCGACTGGGCTAACCTAAGTACTTCAACACAGTCTCAACCTGTGCCAGATATCAGTAAAGAGCACCTAAAAGCAGCACTTGAAACTCTGAAGCCTAAAATTTTGATGAAGCTTGAGAGTATCCATAACAAAGGTGATGAGAGCTTAAGTTATTAAATAGATTGGTTTAGCCTTGGGCGGGTGGGAAGTAAATGACAGGGTGCCAACTTTTTCGGAGGATTTCGCCTGCAAAGCTAGGAGAAGAAATCTCAATGATTTTGCCTAAACTACCCGATGAAATGGCGATCGCGCTGACATTATGCTCCTGCGCTGCCACTAAAACTTCTTGAATGGCAGTTCCTTCTACAACTTCAGTGCTAACTCGTAAGTCCAACGCTATTAGCTCTTTTGAGGCTTCTGCTAACTTTGCCTGAGAAGCTTGTGAAAACTCAGTTTTGGGTAAATCTCGTCGTCCAGAAGTTTGATAAACCCAGCATAATAAACATTCTTCTAAAGAATCTTTAGGGCGGTTTTGAGCTTTTTGCTTAACTTGTTTTAACAAATAGTCTGCTGTTTGAGTACCGTCATAAGGAATTAGTAAATAGCGAAATAAGTGCCGACAGCGCAGATCTAGCTCTTCATCAGTGTATGCTCCTACCAATTGGGGGCGCAAAATCATTAATGGCACCGAAACCTGCTGGCACAGATCCATCAGAGTGCTACCCATCAGTTTTTCGGTGAGTAAACTGCGGGTAGGCGTACCTACTATGAGCAAATCAGGCTGGTAGGTTTTGATAGCGCTGAGGATCTGAGCAATAGGTTTTCCCCACTCTACCTGAACCTTAATATCTATGCCCTCGTAAGGAGAGAAAGTGAGGCGATCGCGCGCTGCTGCTACTTTCTGCTCATCAACACGAGGAATTTCGCGCGTGTCTAAAATAGGAATAACATGTAAAAAAGTAATTTGCTTAATGCCGCCTGCTGCCAAACTAGGCACAAAGTTACGCAGTCGATGTAAGCCATCTGACAAATCTGTACAAACTAAAAGGCGTTGAAACATGGCTAAAGATCCATTCAGCGAAGGTCAATGTCTCTTCCTCTTAACCTTAACACTACTGAATCCAACTGAAGGTTAGCCTGAAAACAATGCTTCTATTCTTGTATCGCAGCAATAGCGCCCCAGCATCACTAGCTCCTTTCCAATTAGGAACAAAGCTAAAGAGGGAGGTCGCTGACTGCAACCAAGCTAGTCGAACCGAGGCTGAGGTTCAAGACCCCATTCATGCTTGAGAAAATGCTTGTACATTGTTTCTCGCAACATCATCTGTTCGTAGAGCTTAACCAGAAAGTCTTGAGCTTGTTCATGGCTCATCCGATCAACCTGGGTTTCAAAGGAACGCAAACTAAACTGCTGTTCAAGCGATAACGCAATAGATTCATCCATGATCTCACTCCAAAGTGGTGAAGTAACAGAATAGTTGAAACAAACAAAATTACACCTGCGCTTATCTCGGGGTTGCCGCTAAGAATACCCAGAAGTAACCTTTGCTTCACTATATAACAAAAGATAACAATCGTTTGACAAATCAACCACCCTCCTATGGAGTATTT
This sequence comes from Timaviella obliquedivisa GSE-PSE-MK23-08B, assembly GCA_019358855.1. Taxonomy (NCBI): domain Bacteria; kingdom Bacillati; phylum Cyanobacteriota; class Cyanophyceae; order Oculatellales; family Oculatellaceae; genus Timaviella; species Timaviella obliquedivisa. The sequence continues at coordinate 75,332 of JAHHII010000013.1, forward strand.
TTTGAATTGAGGTAGTTGTAGCAATTCCAGGTTGGAAAAGAAGTTTGCCTTGAACCATTTTTTTGAAGAAAGCTGCATTGCGCTCAAAACAGTTCCCTGCTTAAGGAGTTTGATGCTTACCTTTAATCTCTTAAAAAAATTAATCTCTTAAAAAATCTTAGAGAGTCCAGCCCAGCCTAGCCTTAAAATATTGGCAACTGAGTCTCGGGAAGCTCGTACCCCAAATGCTTCCAGGCGGCTGGAGTCGCAATTCTTCCCCTTGGCGTTCGTTGCAAATAGCCAATTTGCAATAAGTAGGGCTCATAAACTTCCTCAATGGTCTGGGCATCTTCGCCCGTAGCTGCTGCTAGCGTGTCTAGACCGACTGGACGACCGCCGAATTGCTCAATCATGAAGGACAATAACCGCCGATCTGTCCAATCTAACCCACAGGGATCAACATTAAATAACTCCAACGCCTCCGATGCGATCGCCCCACAAATTTTTTGTCCTGTCGCCTTGACTTCTACAAAATCCCGAACTCGACGCAGCAGCCGATTCGCAATTCGCGGGGTGCCCCGCGATCGCCTGGCAATTTCTTCTGCTCCATCCCCAAAAATTGGTGTATTCAAAATCTCTGCCGTTCGCAGCACAATCTCAGTTAGCTCATCAATTTCGTAAAAACGTAACCGTTGCACTAAGCCAAAGCGATCGCGCAAGGGTGAACTTAATGCCCCTACCCGCGTCGTTGCTCCCACTAAGGTAAATTGCTGCAAGGGAATACTGCGCGTCCTGGCACTCTGCCCTTTACCGATCGTAATATCTAACCGATAGTCCTCCATTGCAGGGTACAAAATTTCCTCTGTCATCCTCGGCAATCGATGGATTTCATCAATAAATAAGACATCTCCCGGCTGTAAATTGATTAGTAGTCCCACAATATCTCTCGGACGCTCTAGGGCTGGGGCGCTCGTAATTTTGCAGCCCACCTCCATCTCCGCCGCCAAAATTAGCGACATAGTGGTTTTTCCAAGTCCAGGTGGACCATACAGCAGCAAGTGATCTAACGTCTCATTACGAGATTTTGCCGCCTGAATTGCGATCATTAGTACTTCTTTGAGTGCCTTTTGTCCAACATAATCTGAAAGTTTTTGAGGGCGAAGAGTATCCTCGTGCTTGCCATATTCATCAGGAGTGACCGCTCCTTGCAAAATATCAGGCTCCATAGGCTTGCGCGGCGATCGCGCGGGCAGCAGATCGTCGTTGGAATGAGATTCGGGAGAAGGCTTTGAGGAAATGATCGCCATGATTGTCCATGGTACAGGCGTATCTCATCTTTGCATCATCTTTGTATCTACTAATTTTTTATCATTTTTCAGTAAATAGACTGAGAATAAATTGATTTTATACCAAGTAAGTCTCAGTATGTAAAGTTAAGAGGATGTCTGAGAAGTATCAAAGATTCTTACACTCGCCCCCTAACCCCCCACTTTGGGCAGTAGGGCTGATTCGTTAGTTGGAGAAAAAACTTAAATCCCGCATTGTTACGTTGCTCCTATTTTGATGGCTAACGAGATTATGGGATTCAAGCAGTTTTTCTCTTCTTAGAGAATCGTCCCTACCCACTTTGGGGGGCTTCCGAGCCACTCCTTCTTCAAAGTCCCCCAAAATGGGGGATTTAGGGGGCGGATTGGATAGCAACCTAGACTTCTTAGACAACCTCTAAGAACCTTGTAACAGGAGTAGGCTTTTGAGATCCCGTCATCTTCGTCTCAATCTCCATCAGTTTATTAGTATTGGACTTTTAGGTGCTACGGCAGTAGCGCTAGGACTGGCATGGAATTATGTTTCCACTGCCGCATACCCAACGGCTTCACCCATTGAAACTCATTCTGCAAGTATTCCGTGGCTGCAAGACCAAGCGACTTGCGAAAAGACCGATCGCTCTTGGTACAACGAACAATGCTGGGACGACCAACATGACCCTAGCTTTTGAGGAATTTTTAAGGGAGGCTCTGTACACGATCATCACGGTGTAACAGATGCTACAAGTAAAGGATACTCCTTAATTTTTATCTAAAAATATGACCGAAGCCATCACCTTTGAGCAAGCGATCGCCCTGACTCAAAACTTGCTTACCCAACTTGAGCAACTATCAGAACCAGAAATTCAAGCTGCTATTGCCACTCTAGTCAGCACCGAGAATGGCGCTAGGGGCTTTTTCGTGACGTATCTCACAGACGATCGCTCCTTTGTCGACCAGCCTACTGACGCGGTGATTAAGGCGCTCCAGACCTCGCCCTTCATTGTGGCTGAACTATTGGTCAAAAACTTGGCAATGTCAACCGGTATCGCGATCGCCCATCGTCGTAATAGTAACGAAGCCATGGCGCGAGGCTCAGACCGGGTACAGCGACGAACGGCTGAGTTAATTCAGCGCGTCCAACTGCCTGAAGTAGCGGAGAAAGCAGCCCAGCTTCAAGCCAGTGCCGAAACCGGAGTGGGTGAGTATCAAACTTTTCTGGAGCGTTGGGGATATGACGCAGAGCAACGGCAGCAGATTGCTCAGGTGATGGGATTAATCTGTGGGTGAAGAGACGAAGCTCTGGGCTGAGGAAATTTAACCTCTGGCAATGTACCCGTATTGTGCTTGCAAGTAGAGTGGCTATGGCGATCGCCGTTAGCTCTTTTCCCCCTCTCGTGTCGCTGAATAAATCCCAGCTAGAAGCAGCCAATTTGTAGCATTCAACCGTACATCGTAGAACGTTACATCCATGATGGCGAAACTTATGCAACCGAAGAAGGCAAAAAGATAAGCGTACAAAACTGAGCGCGACCAGCCGCTCAACTGAGCCGTCATCACACGGAGAACTCCCTGCCAGCAAATAAACCCAACCCACAGGCTAAACCCTAGCATGATCCCAAGACCGACCTCAGAACTTAGCAGTAGCCAGAAGTTATGGGGATGATTAACATCAGCACAGTTGGAAGGAATGACCTTGTAGGTGCGTTCCATCAAGCAGGACGGATATTGGGCAAGCAGGCGAGGCACAAATTCTAGCTTGTAGTTACCGAGTCCCCAGCCCATGACAGGTCGCTCTTTAATTAAATCCCAGGCAATGCTCCATACTCTGGGTCGGGGGTCATCTGCCCAGTGCAGAATGTCGAGCGATCGCCGTCCGATGCCCAACACAGCCGAGCCAGCCAGCAAAGCCAATACGCTGAATAGACCTGGCAACAGAATTTTGCGATTCCCTTGAACGCAAAGGCAAAACAAAATTATTTGAACGATCGCCACAAGTAGCCCATTGCGCGACCCTGAACAAAAGATGCCGACTAGCGTTAAAAAGGTGCCAACATACAGCAAAACTTTTCGGGTTCTACCATATTGCTGCGGCTCCAGACGCTCTGAACTTCGGCTCGCATCATACAAAATTAACCCCAGCCCCAATCCCAAAATCAACACTAAATAGTTGGCTAGCGAATTGGGATGGGTAAACACTACCATTGCTCGACCTTTATGGGGCGCGTTTCGGAGCGATCGCACCGACGGAATCCGTCGAATGACGCGAGGGATAAAAGTAGATTTAAGAATGTACTCGCACAAAGCCAACAAATTTAGCGGAATTGCTGCAATTACCAGATCCAGCGCCAATTGCCCCAAGCGCTCTGTTCCTGTTAGCACGTACGGCAGCACAGAGAAAAAGAGGAAAAATGGTAAAAAATTAGCGAGCTGAAGCAAAGCCTCTGAGCGGTTTTCTGCAAAGCCACAACTCAAAATCAGCAGTCCGCCAATAATAGCCAAGCTGTTGCGGGTTAATGGATCGAGGGCGACGCGTCCAAACCGGAGGCGATGGAGCAGCATGACCACAAAGATGCCAACAAAGCTGACGTAGAACAAATAAGGAAGTGTGACGAAGCTGAGGCGAAAGATCTGCCAGATTTTGAATTTCTGCATTCTTTCTAATAAGCTCCTTCTCCAGTGATGACCACCAAAATTGTCCGCATCAGGATGTACAAGTCGAGCCATACCGACCAATTTCTAACATAGTAGGCATCCAAATTTACCCGATCTTGGTAGGTAATATTGTTGCGTCCTGAAACTTGCCAGAGTCCTGTGATGCCAGGAATAACACGAGTGTATAGGGCAAACTTGTCACCATAGCGATCGATTTCCTCATCGACAATGGGGCGAGGTCCGACCAGGCTCATTTCTCCACGCAAAACGTTCCAAAGTTGCGGCAGTTCATCAAGGCTAGTGCGCCTGAGGAAACGCCCCACCCGCGTTACCCGTGGATCTTCACGAAGTTTATGATCTTTGACCCACGATTCTTGAAGCTCAGGATGGCGATCGAGATAATTTTGTAGCGCTTGGTCAGCATTGCGAACCATCGATCGGAACTTCCAGGCAGTAAACCGTTCGCCGCCTTGCCCAATTCGAGTCTGCCCGTAGAAGATCGAACCGGGAGAATCTATCTTAATGAGCAGGGCAATGATTCCGACCATGGGCAGCAAAACAACGCCGCCCAACAAAGTCAGGAATAGATCAATAGAAAATTTAGCAAGCCGAGGGCCCGGCAACAGCAGCCGTTGTCGGACTTGTAGTCCTAAAATGCCGCCCATATCTTTTGCCGACACCCAAAGACTAGAAAAATCAAACAGGTCTGGAATAATCAGCAGATGAGCGAAAGTGCTGCCATATCGCTCTAGAATTTGCAGCATTCGCTCCCGAGGCACCCCTGGCATAGCAATGATGGCGTAGGGAATGTGGCGAGACTTGGCTAGAGAGGGCGCTAACGCCACGCCGCCCACAACGGGTACTCCGCAAATAGAGCCATGCTTAGCCGGATCATCATCTAAAATTAAGACGGGTTTTAGCCCTACACCGGGGCGACTTTTAAGCGTGCGAATTACCATTTCACCCGTTACTCCAGCACCTAAAACCATAACGGGATATCCCCACCAACGCTTGTGGGCAAAGAGCGATCGCATTAACGCTCGACCCAGCAGCACCAGGGCGATCGACAAGATCCATGCCGTCACAAACACGCCCCGAGAATAGACCTCGCCTTCTCGCCGTAAAAATACTGTTGCCCCTAGCGCCAGATAAATCAGCGTTGTCGATAAGCTAATCCACCGCAGTTCATCGACGGGACTAATTGCTACCCCTGGATATAATCCCCCCGCCGCGTAAGCCACGATAAACAGAATTAGGACGGGATAAAGTTGCCAGTAAAGGGAAGGATGAAATTGTCCATCTAGATACAGACGAACATAAACGCTCATCATTGCTGCCAGACTCAACGCCATAAAGTCAGTGGCAAGAGTAATTGCCAGCGTAGGCCATGAGCGTGTAGACACAGTTAAGGCGGAAAGCGCAGGCTGTAACGTTCGGTTAAGTTGCATTGCAAATCGTTTCTCCTCACGCTAATACTCTATGCCATTCCGGTAACGTTTCAAACCTATAGGCAGCCTGAAAGGAAGCAGTACAAAGCCTTGCTTCTGTTCAAACCGCCTCTAAATCTAGTAGATCACGCACCTTTTTCGCATATAAAATCTGACATTTTTTTATCAATAAACTCGGAGAACTGCTGCCGAAAGTTTTCTGGAGAAAATCGTTCGGCATTTTGGCGCATCGCCTCGACATCAAAAATGTCAGCCTTCGACTCAAACCTCAACACTGCCTCAACGAGGCTTTCTACAGTCTGCTCAAGGAAAAATACACCTGTTTTATCTGGAATTACGGTTTCCGTGACTCCTCCTTTGGCGTAGGCAATCACGGGCGCTCCTGCGGCTTGCGCTTCGACAGGGGCAATCCCGAAGTCCTCAACTGCTGCAAACACAAAGGCTTTACAGCGCTGCATATAATCGACGACGATCGCATCAGGTTGGTGCCCCAAAAGCTGAACATTCTCTCCAGCCAAGGCTTTCACTTGTTTCCAGTTTGCTCCATCGCCAATGACAACCAGTGGTAATCCCAGGCGCGTAAATGCCTCGACCACTAGATCAACACGCTTGTAGGGCACAAATCGGGACAAGATGAAATAAAAGTCCTCTCGCTGGCTTTTCGGCTGAAAGCGATCGACCGCTACGGGCGGATAAATCACCTGTGCGGGTCGGCGGTAGGTTTTCCAAATTCGTCGAGCGACAAAGTGAGAGTTCGCGACAAAGTGATCGACTCGGTTAGCACTAGTAACGTCCCAAAGTCGTAGGTAATGCAGCACTAACTGCACAAAAAAGGAGCGAATCCCTCGATTAAGCTGCGCTCCTTTCAAATATTCCTGTTGCAAGTCCCAAGCGTAGCGAATGGGCGTATGGACATAGCAGATGTGCAGTTGGTCGGGGTGAGTGAGGATGCCTTTGGCTACGGCGTGATTGCTGGAAAGGACGAGATCGTAAGCTGAAAGATCAAATTGCTCGATCGCCAATGGCATTAGCGGTAAGTATTGCCGGAATTTGGGGTTGGCGAAGGGTAGTTTTTGAATGAAAGACGTTTGGACAGACTTATGTTGGATAAAATACTTCAGTTCATCTGGCAAAAATTCTACCAAGCTGAACAAATCAGCTTCTGGATAGAGCGATAGCATCTGCTCTACAACTCGCTCTGAGCCTGCATACGTAACCAGCCATTCATGAATGACTGCGGTTTTCATGCCCCACTCCCGAGCAAACAATGACACAGGAACGTCATCGAACCAATGTCGTCTAAAAGACTAGATGGAGTGAGCAAACTTTGCATCGAGTTAAAGGAGTAGAGTATTATCGTGCTTTGGATCAGGGTTGAGAGCGTCAGGCAAAAATCACTGAAGCTAGAAGATGTTACAAGGTAGATTAATGTTCTGGCAACTAAAAGCGTCAATTCAGAAACATATTGATTGAGGGAATTCTGAGCAACTGGTTCGAGATACCTTCAAAGAGTCGCTGGTGTGTAGGGAGTAAAACTTGTGAGTGTAAGCGGCAGATGGGTTCGGGGTATTAAAAAAGTTAAGCATCTGAGTCAACGCCGAGACTGGGAAAACTATCGTGATTTGGTTACGGTGCTGGTGCAAAAAGAGCTAAAGGTGCGGTATGGCAACAAGCTACTGGGCTACCTTTGGTCGATCGCCAATCCTTTGGCTGCCGCCTTTGTCTATTACTTCGCCTTTAGCGTCATTCTCAAAGTGCAGATTGAGAACTACGTCGTAGTCGTGATTTGTGGACTATTTCCCTGGCAATGGATTGGCAACTCGGTCGGGGCAGCGCCCAATATGTTTATCAGTAACGCCTCCATTATTAAAAAAGTTAGCTTTCCCACTGCGCTGATTCCTCTTTGCACGACGTTGAATCATTTGATTCATTTTGTGATGTCTTTGCCCGTGATTATGCTGTTTATTTTGTTGTATAAACTGCCTCTCCATGGGTCTTGGATTTATGGCATCCCCCTACTGATGCTCATTCAGTTGGCGTTGACCTACGGCATCTCGTTGATTTTGGCATCAATCAATCTTTTCTTTAGGGATTTGGAGCGGTTGACGGGAATTATTATGAACTTTATTTTTTACTTTACGCCTGTCATTTACACTAAGCGCCAAATTCCTGAGGAATTTACGAAATTCTTGGGACTCAATCCGTTTTTCTATTTGGTGTCGAGCTGGCGAGAGTTGCTCTTAGAGGGCACAATTAACCCTGAGCACATCTTGGTCAGCGTCACCTACGCCATGCTATTTTTGGTGATCAGCTATTGGGTTTATCGAAAGCTTTCTTGGAAGTTCGCAGAAGTGATATGAACGATCCGATTATTAGTTTTAGCAACGTCAGTAAGTCCTATCCCTTTTATCGTCATGTGCGAGGGATTAAAAACGTTCTGTTTAATTTTCCAAAGAGTCTGCGATCGCTCCAGGAAGATCAGTTTGAAGCACTTCACGACATTTCTTTTGCTATTAGTGAGGGCGAAAACTTTGGAATTATTGGCAACAATGGCGCAGGCAAAAGTACAACTCTGGGACTCATTGCAGGCGTGTTGAAACCCAACAAGGGGAAAGTTGTGGTTAAGGGCAGAGTTTCGCCTTTACTGGCACTCGGCGCTGGCTTTCACCCAGAGCTAAATGGCAAAGATAACATCATCCTTAACGGTATTTTGATGGGGCTAACTCGCCGCCAAGTGCAAAGCAAATTAGAGGAAATCATTGAATTTTCTGAGTTAGGAGAATTTATCGATCGCCCCATCCGGGTCTATTCCAGCGGAATGTTGGCACGCTTGGGCTTTTCAGTCGTCGCTCACCTTGACCCCGAAATTTTGCTAATTGATGAAGTATTGGGCGTTGGCGATATCCGGTTTCAACAAAAGTGTCAGAAAAAGATGCTGGCTTTTAAGGAAAGTGGTGTCACCATTGTCCTCGTCACCCATTCGATCGCCAGCATCATTGAACTGTGCGATCGCGCCATGTGGATCGAGAACCACGTCATTAAAATGATTGGTGATCCTAGAGAGATCGCCGTCAAATACTCCAGAGCTTCGGGCGTTGACCTTGGGTTAGATGCCATTCAGCCTCTAAGTTCTCAATCCAAAGTGAAACCTAAAGGAAAACCCGCGACTGACAGCCCCTTTGGACAAGTTGCGCGGTAAGTCTATGAGCCAACCCATCGAACATCGGCTGACTTCAGATGAGCAATTGTGCTTCATCCACATCCCCAAAACCGCAGGCACCACCCTAACCTCACTGCTAAACTCAAAGTTTCATCAATCTAAAATTTGCCCCGCTGAAGTGTGGAGCGAAATAATAGAGATTCCGAGACAGGAATTAGCTCAATATCAGCTTTTTCGGGGACATTTTTTTTACGATATTGGTGAGTTGCTGCCCTGCAAGCCCGTTTACATCACCATGCTGCGGCATCCGATTGAACGAGTGATTTCTGGCTATGAATTTATGCGGCGCAATGTTCCTACCCGCACTGAGGCACTCCTCAACCATCACAAAGCCAAGACAATGAGCCTGATGGAGTACGTTAGCGACCTGGAAAACCCCAGTATGTCGAATTCCCAAACGCGCCATTTGTCGCTTAGCCGTTATAAAGATGAGCCAGACAAATGGTTAACTATGGCAAAGCAGCACCTCACAGAATTTGCCTGTTTCGGCTTAGTTGAACGCTTTCAAGATTCGATAGCGCTTTTATCCTACACGTTTGGCTGGAATCCGTTAGCGGAGTACTCTAACTTAATGATTGGTTCCCGTAAGCTAAAGCAAGATCAATTAGAGCCAGAGATACTGGAAATGATCGCCAGTCGCAATTCCCTAGATCTTGACCTTTACAAGTACGCTCAGGAACTTTTTGCAGATCGCCATGCCCAAATGGTGCAAACTTTGCAAGAGCGGTACAGCGATACTTCTGGCGATCGCTTCAAGCCAACCGCCATCCCAATCTCAGATCTATTAGAGCAGCATTACCGCGATCGCTATGCCGAACAACCGCAATCGCTCACCTCTCATCTGGACTTCGACTTTAACCAGGCGCTCTCTGGCTCCGGCTGGCATCTGCGTGAAGGCAGCGAAACCACATTCCGCTGGACAGGTCCCGGCATCACCTCAACCCTAGACTTGCCGTTGGCGATCGAGCAAGATCTCACCGTCGAATTCTGTATCATCAATACCCTTGCCCCGGACATTTTGCAAAGCCTCACCCTGCAAGTCAACGATCGCCCCATTCCTCTGGGTATTCTCTATAGCCACGGCATTACCCTGGTTCAAGCCCTTATTCCTCGCGTCGCCCTAATCAGCAACACACCCTTTACACGCCTCAAGTTCCAAGTCAATCGCACCATTTCCCCGCAAGACCTCAATCCCCACGACCCCGATCGCCGTCCCGTTGGCTTAGCGTTTAGCGCTATTCAGAGTTTTCCAGCCCAAGCCTTTCCAACGGTTGAACCTGGTAAAATTGCTGCGGCTCTGTTTGAATCGCAGCCCTGGAAAGAAACTATTAACTTTGTCCAACAGCGTCTCCAGCCCCAGCAGCAAATCCTCGCTCCTACTGTCTTTCGGGCATTCTTCCCCCAACACATTCCGGCATACACCTCGTCTTTGCCCGACTTGCGCAACTACAATCCCAGCTTACAGAAGTTCCATTGGACAATTCTCCACAAAGGCATGGTGTCGGAAAATGGCGCACTTCTCGGTAAACTAGCCTGGATGGGATTGGTGCCGCTGTATGCCAATGAGGTATTTGTCGTGTTTGGAAAATCTCATAAGGTCAGCCTGGCGGCGATCGCCTACACAAATCCTCACGTCAAATCCCTTTACATCAGCAGCCTCAAATACTTTTGGCAAAACCCCGATCGTCCCTGGAACCAACTTCAAACAAGCTTTAAACGCATTGTCAAGCAAAACATAAAAGTCCGCTAAACCCTCAAGTCACCCATCCCTAGCCCCGCATCATGAGAGCCTTTCCCAACCAATACCACCTCAAAGAAGCAGACGTGCTCTACTTCTCCCATATTCCTAAAACCGCAGGCATGACGTTTCGCACCATTGTGGAAGACCATTTCCATTGTCACGAAATTTGTCCCGCGACCCTAGGTGAACACATCGCCAGCATTTCCTCCGAACAACTCAAGCAATATCGCTTATTTCGAGGGCACTTAGGATTTGTAGACCTGTCCAAATTACTTCCAGGCAAACGATTTATCAACGTCAACATCCTCCGCGAACCTGTTGCCCGTGTTATTTCTCACTACGACTACATCCGCCGCACTCCCACAGACCCGCGCTACGACTCGCTCAAAGACATTACCTTAGAAGAATTTGCCGAGAAGCTGACCCTCGGTAAATTTGGCAAGAATATGCAAACCTATCGCGTCGCTAAGGTTGCCCAATTTAACCTGAACGACCTTTCTCCCGAAGAAATGCTAGAACTAGCCAAGCAAAGCCTCGATCAGTTTGCCTTTGCTGGAATTCTGGAAAAGTTTCAAGATTCTCTCTTTCTCCTATCCTACATTTTTGGTTGGAAACCCATTCTCAACAGCCGCAAAGAAAATGTCTCGAAAAGTCCAAGAACTGAAGCCGAGCTATCTGCCCAAACTCTAGCGGTAATTCGAGAACAAACTCAACTCGACCAGGTGCTTTATCAGTATGCCCAGGAGATTTTTGACAGTCGCTTTGCGCAAATGAAAGAGGCATTAACTGAGCGCTACGGCTCTGAATCAGAGACAGCCTCCCTCGTTACCCTCCTAGAGAAACACGCCGAACACCGTTACAACGAACTGCAAATTTCTCCTGCCTCCACCCTAACCTACCACTTCTGCCAACCCTTACGCGGCACCGGATGGCAGCGCCGAGAATTCCCCGATTCCAGTACCGTTTTTCGGTGGACAGGTAATACCGTTTCCACGATCGACCTTCCTTTAGCGATCGATCAAGATTTGCAGATTGAGTTTTGTATTATCAACGTTTTAGAAGCAGATGTGCTGCAAAGTTTGACATTAGAGGTTGGTGGAATGGCGGACTCTTCGAGATACCCGCAAGGGATCGCCCTCTCCGTTCTCTACCACTACGACTCTACCACCATCATAGAAGGCACCCTACCCCGCTCTGTTCTGACCGCCCCCTTCACTCGCCTCACTTTTAAGGTTAACCGTACCCTCTCCCCCCATTCCATCAATCCTAACAGACCTGATACGCGCGCTCTTGGTTTAGCCTTCACTTCTATCACAACTTTTCCGATCAAATCTGATAATTTTGGCGGTACAGCAGCATTTCTATTTGAATCTCAACCCTGGAGCGAAACTGTATCATTTGTAAAACAGCATCTTCAACCAGGGCAACAAATTCTTGCTCCCACCATTTTTCAGGAGCAGTTTCCTAGCCATGTTTCTTCCTATCGCAGTACCTTACCCGGTGTCATTCGTAATTACAATCCTGAGTTGTTAAATACATCTGAGTTTGACTGGGCAATTATACATAAAGGTATGAAACAAGATCTGGGGGGAATTATGACCACTCTGTTCCGCCAGCGATATCGTCCAGTTTATGCCAATGATGTGTTTGTGGTGTTTAGTAGCGATCGTCGACTATCAGCTTTAGCAATGACCAGCGTACACGTTAAAGCTCTCTACATTGATGGACTCAAGTACCTTTTCAACCAATTAGTTAAGCCCTTTCAGCCCCTCGCCAATCAATTGAAATTTAGAGTGAAACAGATTATTCGCCCTCAAAATTAACAGTTTATAGAAGATCACTTAAGCAGGAGTAACCTCTTTGAGAGCCTTTCCCAGTCAATATACCCTTAAGGAAAATGATGTCTTTTACTACATTCACATTCCAAAAACGGCTGGGATGACCTTTCGGACAGTTGTAGCAGACTATTTTCACAGCGATGAAATCTGTCCCGCAACGTTGGGTCACATGATGGCGCAGGTGAACCCACAGGACTTGCCTAAATATCGCCTCTTGCGAGGACACCTGGTCTATGTAGACTTTAAGACTTTGTTACCAAAAAAGAACTTTGTCCACGCCACAATGTTGCGCGAACCTGTTGCTCAACTGGTTTCGCATTACGAATATATTCGCAGGATGCCAACCGACCCAGACTACGCCAAAGTCAAAGAAATGTCACTAGAGGAGTTTGTGCAGTATTTTACGATCGCCAACTTGCGCAGAAACACCCAAACCTATCACGTTGCCAAAGCTGCTCGCTTTGATATTGAACATCTTCCTGCACAGGACGTATTTGAAATCGCCCTAGAAAGCCTCGATCATTTTGCCTTTGCCGGATTAGTAGAGCGGTTTCAAGACTCGCTGTTTTTGCTGTCTTACATTTTTGGCTGGCGACCCATTATGAATACCCGCAAAGAGAACGCTAGTAATACTCAGGGCGACCCTCGCGGTATTTGCGGAGCAGCGCGCAGTTTGCACAAAGAAAGTTACGCCGATCGCCTTTCGCCTGCAACGCTTCAGCTTATTAAAGAAAATACCCAACTCGACCAACAGCTTTACGATTATGCCAGTCAAATCTTTAGCGATCGCTTCACGCAAATGATTGAAGACTTACAACAGCATTATCCTATTTCTATCTCTACACCATTCACCACTCCATCACCTGAAGCATTAACGGTTCAGTTAGAAAACCATTACGAGCAACGGTATCGTAACTTAAATATTCCTACGGCTCAAACCTACCGCTATGACTTTTCCCAAGCCCTACGTGGCTCCGGTTGGCAGCGTCGAGAACAACCCACGGAAGGACTCACCTACCGCTGGACAGGCTCAGATACAGTATCAACCTTAGACTTGCCGATCGCTATAAACCAAGATCTTATCCTCGAATTTCGGGTCATCTGCACTAATTCCATTCCTCCTGATGTTCTCAACAGCCTCATTGTGCTCGTCAACAATACAGTCATTCCTCTCAAAATTCTTCATTTAGATCCGGTGATGCGGTTATTCCAAGGAACTATTCCTCGGTCTGTCTGCCAGCCTAGCCCCAATCAATCCTTTACTCGGCTGACGTTTCAGGTTAATCGAGTTGTGGCGTTCCGAGATCCGCGTAGTACTGATAGGCGATCGGTGGGAATTGCCATTAATGAAGTGCAGGTTTTTCCAGTAACAATGAGTGAACGAACCCTTGCGCTACAGATCTTCAACCGAGAGTTTTGGCAAGAACCTATCAGTTTTTTACAAGCCCATCTTCACCCTAAAGATGCAATCATTGCGCCTCTCTCATTCCAGGTCAAACTCTCGAATCTCATTCAGCCCAATGAAGCGATCGCAGCCCAAAACATTCAATGGGTAGTCCTTCAAAAAGATCAGACCCAAGACATTATTTCTACGTTATTCAAACTCTTTACCCAAGGCTTTCATCCCGTCTTTGCCAATGGGTTATTCGTCATTTTTACAACCTATTCCCAACTTCCGAAAGTACCCTATAGCTCAATAGATGTTAAGCCTCTATATGTGGACATTTTGAAGCGAAATTTTCGTAAAATCGTTGCTAAATTTACCCATGCCTCCTGAATCTAACGCTCTTGCCATCAATCTCTCCTTTGTTGGTAAGAAACCTACAGGACTTGCCAACTACGCTCTTAATCTCCTTCCAGAACTCCCCCTTTCTGGACTCACCTTACTAGCCCCCAAGCACTTTCCCCATCTTGAACAGCATTCTTACTATTCCATTCCCAACACGCTCACCCCAGAACAAGGAAAATCAGGGCACTTTCGCCGCCTCGTGTGGACACAACTGCAACTCCCCAAAATCTATAAGGAGCAACAATTCCAACTCCTGTTTTCCCCCATCCCAGAAGCCCCTTTAAGATCTATCTGCCGCTCTGTTGTCGTCGTTCACGATCTCATTCCGCTACGGTTCCCAAACTGGAAATCACCCCTTACCCAGTATGCTCGTCACTATATTCCTCGTGTTTTGGAACACGCTGAACACATTATTTGTAACTCCATTGCCACTGCCCAAGACGTCACCCAATTCTTTCAAATTTCCGCCCTAAAAATTACCCCTATTCCCCTCGCTCATAACGCCCAACATTTCCGCGTTTCTACCACCACATCACCGCCCGATCGCCCCTATTTTTTCTACATCGGTCGCCCCGATCCTTACAAAAATCTGCATCGGGTCATTTGGGCACTCACTGCTCTCTCTGCCGATTACCAACTCCTCATTGCTGGCTCTCCCGATCGCCGCTACACCCCTCTCCTCCAAGCCCAAGTGCAAGAACTCGGCTTAACCGATCGCGTTCAGTTTCTCGATTACGTCACCTACGACCAGTTGCCCCAGCTGTATGGACAAGCGATCGCCCTTGTCTTTCCTAGCCTGTGGGAAGGTTTTGGCTTCCCTGTTCTGGAAGCTATGTCTTGTGGTACACCCGTCATTACTTCTAATCTATCATCACTTCCTGAAGTCGCAGGCGATGCCGCAATTTTGGTAAATCCTTATGATAAAAACGCGATTGCCACAGCCATGCAGCAAATCGCAATGGATGATGAAGGGCGATCGCAACTTCGAGCCGCTGGATTAGTCAGAGCCAGTCAGTTTAGTTGGGCAAAAACAGGGCAGGCAACAGCAGAGGTGTTGAGTCAGTTTCTTTGAGTTTTTAAACTGGTGGGTAACGCAATTGAGATCTGATATGTCTACGCTAATTCATCGTCGAGTGGAAGCCGCACGTCAAGGAATGAACCCCACTGTTATTTGTCGTGTTAAATCAGGCTGGGTTGTATTAGGAGATGTACAGTTCTTGCCAGGTTATTCCCTGTTGCTGCCTGACCCCGTAGTTGCTGACCTCAATGCTTTAGCAATGAGCGATCGCCTCAATTTTTTACAAGATATGACGATTTTAGGCGATGCCCTACTTGCTGTGACGGGTGCAGCACGCATCAACTACGAAATACTAGGAAATAGTGAGGCAGCCCTCCATGCTCACGTCTTTCCAAGATATACAACAGAACCTGAAGACAAGAGGCAAAAACCAGTTTGGTTTTATGATTGGAAGAGCGCAGTAGAATTTAACTTAGAGCGAGATCGGCAATTAATGGACGAGATTGCAGAAGCGATCGGGCAACGTCAAGGCTTTGCATAATGGCAGCAACATAACAAGTAGTTTGATATTTTTGGTTATCTTATGAAAAAAGATCACATTCGTACTGTAGTTCGGGGTGTCATCTTAGTGGAGGGTTATGTTCTAGTTGCTCATGACAAGGAAAGAACTAATAATTTTTTACCAGGCGGACATGTTGAGTTTGGAGAGAGCTTACCTGTTGCACTTGCCCGCGAACTTCTTGAAGAGGTAGGGCTTTGTATTCAAGTTTCTAATTACATTGGCATGGTTGAACATCGATGGATGGAAAGCGATCGCCATTTGCACCAAATCAATCATGTTTTTGCTGCGTTGCTTCCCCATGTAGAGGCTCTACCCTCCCTCGAATCTCGTGAAGATCATCTTGAGTTCTTCTGGTTGCGACCCTCCGAGTTATCCAAGCAAAAGCTCTTACCATCGCCGATTATAGGATTGATAGAGCATTTTGTTAGCGGCGATCGTAGCGCATTCTGGGATTCTACCTTTGCAACCCCTAAGTTTTAGTACCATTGAACTCTTAACCTTACCCAGCACTTAGTCATGAAATTTCAAGATTTACTTGGGCGACAACGGGATGTGCTGTCCACCCTAAAGGGAGCGATGACCCTAATCCGCGACCCCGAAAAAACGGATTCTGTTTACGATATTGAGGATGGTTTGCGACATATTGAAGCAACTCGTCTGGCTGTAGAGTTTGCTAAGTCTAAGCCGGGAGTTGCCCCCCTCTTTGAAGAACGCTATTTGGCACCTCCCCCAGATATTGCAGCGCTGCTTCAATTTTCACAAGAATCTTTGGGTTATGCCTATGCCAGCTACATTACCAACGCTGGATTTGACCCCAATTTCTATCGCAAAGCAGAGGTTACTGACGACGTTACCTATTTTCTGATGCGAATGCGACAAACCCATGATATTTGGCATATCGTCACCAATTTTGGCGTAGATGTCATGGGTGAATTAGGGCTAAAAGCATTTGAATTGGCGCAAGTTCGTCGTCCGTTGGCAGCAATGCTGGTTGCCGGAAGCGTAATTGAAACACTGCTTAAGAAACCCGCAGCCCTGGATAGGTTGCTTGATGTCATTCCTGCTGGCTGTCGGATGGGGACTCAGGCGCAGCCCTTACTGGCGCAAAAATGGGAAGAAGATTGGGAGAAATCCTTGGCAGAGTGGCGATCGCAATTAGGGATTAAACTCGGTGCATAGGAAGCGATCGCGGCATGGCGTTTCCCTCTACAGAGGCTTGAGTGGAACGTTCAAGCAGGCATAATTCCTCCAATCCTTAGAGGTTACCTTTATGATCAGGTAACACGTTTCACCTAGAACCCGCCTAATGCTGAGCCAAATTAAGGAGACTGCCGCTAAGCTTGCTCCTCGTTTAATTGAAATTCGTCGTCATTTACATAGCCATCCTGAACTGAGCGGTCAAGAATATCAAACTGCTGCCTATATTGCTGGGGTGCTTTCCTCTTGCGGGTTACAAGTCCAAGAACTGGTAGGGAAAACGGGTGTTGTTGCAGAACTCTTAGGTGCAGAGAAAGATTCCCGATTGCTGGCAATTCGGACAGATATGGATGCATTGCCGATTCAGGAGCGGACAGGTTTGGCGTTCGCCTCTCATCATCCTGGCATTATGCACGCTTGTGGGCATGACGTTCATACGACGGTGGGCTTAGGAACGGCGATGGTCTTATCGCAAATCACTGAGCCGTTACCGGGAGACGTGCGGTTTTTGTTTCAGCCTGCTGAGGAAACGGCACAAGGAGCAAGTTGGATGGTGCGGGACGGGGTGATGAATGGCGTGGATTCTATTTTTAGTCTGCATGTGTTTCCCACCATTCCGGGAGGTTCGGTAGGCATTCGGTACGGGGCGCTGACGGCGGCGGCAGACGACCTGGAGCTAACGGTTATTGGGGAGTCGGGGCATGGGGCGCGCCCTCATGAGGCGATCGATGCCATTTGGATTGCATCACAGGTGATTACAACGTTGCAACAAGCGATCAGCCGCACTCAAAATCCGTTGCGTCCCGTGGTATTAACAATTGGCAAAATTGAGGGAGGACGAGCGCCAAATGTCATTGCAGATCGGGTGAAAATGTTGGGCACCGTGCGATCGCTCCATCCTGAAACCAGCGCGATGTTACCTGCCTGGATTGAGCAAATAGTAGCAGGCGTATGCCAAACCCACGGCGCAAAATATACATTGAACTACAGAAGAGGCGTGCCTTCGGTACAGAACGATTTGGCTTTGACGCAAATTGTGGAGGCGGCGGCGCAGGAAGCTTGGGGGGGCGATCGCGTGCAGATTCTCCTCGAACCTTCCCTGGGTGCAGAAGATTTCTCACTTTATCTTGACCATAGTCCTGGCACGATGTTCAGGTTGGGTGTCGGACACACCGATCGACCGAGCTATCCGCTGCATCATCCTCAGTTTGATATTGACGAAGCTGCCATTGTTACAGGAGTGGTGACAATGGCATATGCTGCCTGGAAGTATTGGCGTTAAATTAGTGAGTGAATATAGGGAAATACAAGGAAATACAATGCCAGAGATTACATTAGCAACCCTCTCAACTCAATTGAGCGAGATATTAGAACCGATCGCCGCCTGGTTTCGCACTTTGGGCACACCCGAACCCATAGTGCATTGGGGGCACCCTTTAATGATGGGCATTGTTGTCGTGGTACTAGGCAGCTATGTTGGCTTGGCAGGCTGGCGAGGCAGATTAGTTGAAGATCAAGATGCCGCGATCAAGAGCCGATTGGATCACCGTAAGTTAGCACCACTAATGTTTTTGTTTATTGCCCTAGGTTATACGGGTGGAGTGCTGTCATTAGTTATGCAGCAAAAACCTATTTTGGAAAGCCCACACTTTATTACAGGAACGATCGCGTTAATCCTATTAGCGACGAATGGAGCGATCGCAGCAACAGCTTTTGCAAAGGAAAAAGGAATCTTCCGAAACATCCATGCTTACCTAGGAAGTGCAGCATTAGGCTTGCTATTTCTGCATGGATTATTAGGTTTAAAGCTAGGGCTATCTATCTAGAAAAATACGGTTAGGAGTAGCAATAAAACAACGTCCCGATCCGCCCCCTCTCAAACTTCAGCTTTAATCTCCTTCACATAAGTCAAATTCGCAAAAACCCTGCGAAAGCCCACCGACTCATATAATCCCAGCGCCAAGTTCACATTCTCCGTATCCACTCCCAACTTAGCGACCTCCATTCCCTCTAACCGCAGCTTCTGCAAGCCCGCCAGTAACATCGCTCGCCCTAGCCCTTGCCGCCGAAACTCCCGTCGAGTTCCCAGCACCCCAATCCAACCCTCTTGGCAATCTCGTTGAGCATTATCCTCACGATTGATTTCACAACAGCAAAACGCAGCATACGAACCATCCAGCGCGATCGCCAATAACTCTAACTCCGGTCGATAATTCTCATCAGTTTCCTCATGTATTAACTCTTCGATCGTCGCCGGATAAAAGTTCCAATGATCACTAAATGCCTGATTATGCAAATCTACTCGTGCCTCAATATCCTGCCGACCTTGGCTATGGGAAAGCGTGAAACCTGTTGGAAACTGCGGCATTAGCAACGGCTCCATCAGCGATCGCTCCATTCTTAAAAAGCAACGTTCATAAACAAAGCCGCAGTTTTGCAGTAACAAAATGCGATCGCTCTGACTATCGCGGCAACTTGAACGCAACCGAGCAGGCAGATGCCGCGATCGCCCCACCTCCCAGATTCTCACCTCACCCCAAGCCAAAATATTGGGTTCTAGCCCCAATTCTCTTACCGTTGGATGAACACGAAACCACAAGAAACCATCCGCCGTAATACTCTGCTCCGATTGTCTCGGAATCCACATTTGGGCATACGCCACGAGTTGTCCCGTTTCGTCTGTCCACAAACGCACATCTTGTTCCGGATCAAATCCAGGCTCAGATAAATCGCGGCGTATCTCTGACACGCTGTAATAATGACCCAGTTGATCAACCGTTTCACACAGATTTAGGAAATTGGCGATCGTCTGCAAATCACAGTCCCCTGCATAAGAACGCGTCATGAATGTATCTACATGAAATTCTCTTCTGAACACCGTAATCATTTTGAACCACCCCTCAAGAAACTTAGTGAAACCAACCTTAGAAAAAGATGCGCCGCTCCAAGTTGTAATCCGCCCTCACCTCGCGCAAACGCTTTACCACTGGCTGATGACGGCGCTCAACTTCTTCTCCTGAATTCGGTTGATTTAAAGGAACCTGCTTCTCAGGGAAAGCTTCAGAATTAGAACGATCAAACAAACGAATAAATAACAGGGTCATAGATTCAGCCTCATAGATGCAGGTCTGTATCTTTATTATACTACAACATACTACATTAGACTACAAGTCATTCCAGAAGCGATCGTTTGAACTGAGAGTATTTTAAGCAACCCAATAGAAATACAAAATTACTCTCAAGGGTTAAAAGTTCTATCGTTATAGTTTTTGGCTCAAGTCTTCAGGCAATGACTAATAAACAAACAAACTTTTGAACGTCATTGCTAATACAGTTGACGCACTCAAAGTAAACCTCTAAACAATCCTTATAGAACAAATCTAAACAAATGACTGTATCGCCCTTAGAGCATCAATAGATCCAGGAAAAATACAGTCACCCTTCAGACTTACTCATCTCCAAATTGGAGTGGGTGCAGCCTGCGACTCATGCCAAAGCCTGATTAGAAGAACCTCAGCCGCATGACTCATCATCATGACGAAAGATCCTGCCTCCGCGTCACCTGTAGAAATCCAAACTCCCTGTAAACTTACTTCTACAAACTCCGCATCGCAAACTGACAACCCAATTAAGCCCATCTCCTCAGTCCGAATCAACTGTTTCAAAACCCTTAATTCATCCAAATCTGCCCGCAACAATAACGAGGCTGAACAACGTTCTACCACTAACTTTTGAGCCGTTCTTACTGCCAAAATTGCCTGCGATGCAATCCAATCTTCTGTCGGCTGAGCCAAACACTCTAAGTGCAAGCCCGCCTCGCCATACATCACTTTTAACATGACCTCAAAACTCCGTTTTTTATGCGTTATTGAGTCGAAAACTGGAGCCGCTATCAGTTCAAACTAAGAACCCCCGTCTCCTTTCTGGTGCGGGAGCGGGGGTTGAAGAAACGGCTTAGTTCTTCTAATCCAAGGTCAGTACAGAAAATTTAAACCTGCACTTCCCGCTCCTCTGTTTTGGCATCGTGTCTTGGGGCAATCCAACTGGTTTCAGCCCACAAATAGAATTGCTTTCCAAAGTCAGATCTTGCCTATCAACAGACAGAATGCTGCCAAACCTAGCGACATTCTGCACTAGCGAACCCAAGCCAAACCCCAAGCCAAACCTTGCCACAGCCACCATTCCATACAAACCTCCGATGAGGTTCACGGTGTGCTGCAAAGTTGTAAAGGTAGTTTCTTGACTCATGGTTCCGCCTTGCAAGAGGTAGAAGTTACAATCAACAATTAACATACTACACTTGTATTACGAGAGTGTCTATACTTCATGTAGATCAATGAAACTTAGCATAAACCCCTATTGGAGGAACCCTAATGTACACAATTAATCGCACGACTGCCACAACCGAAATGGAAGTCACCAGCATTCGCCTAGAGCGGGAACTTAAGGAGAAGCTGAAAGACCTGGCAGGAAATCAGGGCTATCAGGCATTGATTCGCGATGTGTTGTGGAGTTATGTGCAGCAAAAATCCGGCGATTATCAGCCCCAGTTCACCCGCACTGATATCCGAGCTAGTGTAGAAGCGATCGCCCAACAAGAGGAACGCTGCGTGATTACAGGCGAGGTGATCAGACCTCGCGAAGCAATGTTGTTAGGATTTACCACCGATGGTGACATGGTGCCCTTGAGCCTAGGCAGCTTATAAAGCATTTATTTCTTATCTTGCTGGGCACCCTAGAAATCGTAAAAACCATTCTTAATTTATGGCTCTCCGATTCTCTAGACTATCGCCTAGCTCTTCTACCTCAGGCTTTACGCTCATCGAACTTCTAGTGGCGATCGCCATCATGGGAATCTTAGTGGCGATCGCTGCCCCTGCGGGGAACAGTTTTCTTGCCAGTCGCAACCTTACCAGTGCCCAAGATCAACTCCTCCAAACCATTCGACAAGCCCAAGTGCAAGCCATCCGCAACCATGAAACTTGGCAAGCCAGCTTTCGAGAACCGAGCGGTATCATTCAATTCGCCGTTCATAGCCTGGACGATGCCCCAGTTTGGCAAAATTCTATTCCCAAAATCCATATCGACACTGGCGAAACGACTCTTCCTATCACCACCAGCGGCTACCGTGTGCAGTTTAATCGCACCGGACAGGTCAACGGGCAACTCGGCAGACTAACACTGGTGGCTGACAACAGTCGCTCTAAGCGTTGCATTTTCGTCTCTACTCTCCTGGGTCTTCTGCGCAAAGGGCAAGAACAAAGTCGCCCTGATGCGGGTGGACGTTACTGTTACTAACGCAATACTAAGCCAACCTGCTGTTAACCAGATTCATCAATCCAACCTATCCACTTCACCCGCATGGTACGAACTGCGCACCAAAGGTCCCGATCGCACATGAGCAAAGCCTATCTCACGAGCGATCGCGCCTAACTG
This sequence comes from Timaviella obliquedivisa GSE-PSE-MK23-08B, assembly GCA_019358855.1. Classification (NCBI taxonomy): domain Bacteria; kingdom Bacillati; phylum Cyanobacteriota; class Cyanophyceae; order Oculatellales; family Oculatellaceae; genus Timaviella; species Timaviella obliquedivisa. The sequence goes on from JAHHII010000013.1 coordinate 97,519, forward strand.
CTCAAACTCTTCTGGTGTCCAATATTTTTGCACAGGTAAATGCTCTAACGAAGGGCGCATGTATTGCCCCAAAGTCAGGCGATCGCACCCAACTTCTCGCAGATCTTCCATTGCCTCAATCACCTCAGCTTCAGTTTCGCCATGCCCTAACATCAATCCTGATTTAGTAGGAATGGTAGAGTCGCAATTTTTAACAAACTGTAGAACTTGCAGAGAGCGATCGTACTTTGCCCCCCGCCGCACTGGGGCTTGAAGGCGGCGAACGGTTTCGATGTTGTGGTTGTAACACGCCGGAGTGATCCGGACGATCGTCTCTACCCGTTCCCGCTGCGATTCCGTTCCCCCCAGCCCGCCCCAAAAGTCAGGGGTCAACACCTCAACTTGTGTCTGTGGCGAAACTTGCCGAATGGCGGCGATCGTTTGTACAAACCAGCCTGCCCCTTGATCTGACAAATCATCTCGCGCCACCGAAGTCAACACCACATACCGCAAGCCCAATAAACTCACTGACTCCGCCACCTTCTGTGGTTCCTCCAAATCAAGCGGCATTGGCGCATGACCCTTATCAACCTGGCAAAAGCCGCAAGCACGAGTACAAACTGGACCCATTAACAAAAACGTCGCCGTCCCCTGGGCATAACATTCCCCCCGATTAGGACAACGCCCTTCTTCGCAGATGGTATGAATTTGTCGCTGTTTAATAATTTTTTGAACCTTTGAAAGCTCACTCGCTTTACCAATAGGACGACGTAGCCACTCCGGCAAACTGCCCCATGGAGACTGCCGTACAGCCCGATTTTCCAAATCTTTATCAAGCAGAGTTTGAGAATCGCTAGCGACTTTTAAGAACTGATTTGTGTCCAAAGGCATGGCTTCACACGTCGATATTAAGTATTGCAGACTCGCCTCAGTTAGCCCCATCTTACGTTCACATTTAAGTTAGAGAGCAGCAAGATTTGGGATATCTAGGGGAATAGTAATATCGTAATCGGTTCTTCTTTAAGCTGAAATGGATACTATTCCTGAAGCAGGAAGATTCGATCGCTCATTAGGCAGTCTGTAGCCCTTTAGCTACCCGCTTTCATTTATAGTCAGTCACCGTCAGAGGAGTCCGTCGTGGCAAGTCACAAAATCCTAGTTATTGATGACAGTAGGGTCATTCGCAATATGGTACGGGATATGTTGCCCAAGGGTAACTTCCAAGTTTTGGAAGCCAAAGATGGTGTTGAAGGACTCGATTGCATTCGCCAGGAACGCCCTAACCTCATCATGCTAGATTTTCTGCTGCCTCGTATGAGCGGCTGGGAAGTCTTTCAGCACATCCAAGGACAAACCGAACTGCAAAGCATCCCCTTAGTATTAATGTCCGGTCGGCGGGAAGAAGTCACCGAGAAAATCCCTGAACCCTTCCAATTCTTTGAATTTATCGAAAAGCCTTTCGAGCAAAAAGAGCTAATTGAGGCTATTAAAGGAGCCATGGTCAAGGCAAGATTGCCCCGTCCTCAAGTCGCTTCTGCAACTCAGGTTGCCAATGCCGCCGCCGCCGCCGCTTCGGCAGGTGCCGACGATATTGCCGCAATGCAGCAGCGAATTCAAGCCATGCAGGTAGAAATCGACACTATTAAGAAGCAGATGACTCAAATGCTGATGTTCATCAAACAAAAGCTGAAGTAAAACCTTGTAGCTAATCTGTAGTAAGCTTTAAGCCTGAAAGCCCTCGAACTCTTAATGACTTCGAGGGCTTTCACATCTTTTACGAAAGTTTTTAACTAGCTGGCACCAAACGGTTCATGCCCTGGCTCACAAGAGTTTGTAGAAAAGCAGTCCGTTGATTTTCTTGGAACACTGCTTGGAGCTTTTGAACTAAAGAAGCAGGCTGGAAGCGAGCTTCGGCTCCAGGCTCTAATGACTGCACCTGCTCTTCAAAATATTCCACCAAGCTCAGCCCTGCTACCTGCGTTAAATGAGCCGCACTTAATCCTTGCAGCGTCCCCCCCGCCACGTAGGTAAGTACATTACTCTTGAGAAGCGGCGCGATCGCCTGGGTCGAAAGCTCTACTAGTCCCAGCTTAATCATTTGACTCGCCAAAGTCGCCGTTACGGTTTTAGCCTGATCTAACGAAAATTTCTGTTGGTAAACTGCGCCTAAATCCATCACCATTTGAGTGTTAATAGTAGTAGTCGCCAAAAGATCGAGGCTGGGAACAGGATTAGCGAAAGCCGCTGCTGCGGCAACCCATTGATACTGCTCAACAATGGGCTGAGCGCGATCGCGTCTAATTTTATTAAACTCGTCTTTCACTTGAGCATTCAAGGCTTGTGCCTGGCGGTAGCTAGTGGCAAAAATCAGGGATTGCGATTGCTGAGCCAGAATTTGGTTCAAGCGCTCTTGCAGAGGAGCGATATCTGCGCCAGGTTGTTCCAGTCGTTCTTGCACAGATCCATCGGGCTGATATTGACGTACTTTGAAGGCGGCGGGTTGAGTCGCGATCGCCACAATATCCTCAATACGCAAAATCTCCTGCATTTTTTCGTGGAACTGTTGCAGAATCACGGGGCGATCGCCAGGTAAATACTGGTCTTGCTTATTCAATGCCAAAATTACGCGGTGATTCTGAGCCATCAAACCTTGCACCGTTTGAAATTCTGAGTCGGTTAAATCACCTGTTGCAAGGAACATGACGACATCTGCGCCAACGACATCTTCTAGTGAATCAGTTCCCTCGATCGCCACACCTGGCAGCAGCTTTGCCAAAGTCGTTTTACCAACTGACTTCCCTCCCATAATCGCAGTTCGTACTTCTTGGCGATCGATTTCAGTTGTGAGTTGGGCAAGTTGCTTCCGTAAGGTCATGACAGGTTCAGACTCAGGTGCAGTCTCTTGCGCCAGCCGACTGATGTGAGCATCAACGGCTGCCAGAGCTTTTTCTGCTTTGGAACGATCGACAGAAAAAGTAAGGGGCGTTAGATCAATCTTTTTACTGCGCTTTTGGAAAACCCAAAAGCCAGAGCCAAGGGCGATCGCCAGCCACAACGCCGTCCCTGCAAAATCTGGAACTACTGGAACAAACTGATCCAACAGCCAAACGCTGAAGGTTAAGCCCAATCCACCTACCAAAATCGGTCGCTGCAACAAGGAAGTCATAGGAGTTAGCCAGAGGGTTTTCAATAACAGGATCAATATAGTTCAGAGAAACATCAATCCAGGTAGAGGATGCCCTACTCGATTTAGCTTGTTTCTTCTACTCCATAATATTGAATCATCTAAGATTGGGGGTTAATTCACTAAGTTGTGTAAACCACTCTCGTAGCGATCGCATTGCCGCAATTTCATCGTCCTTTGCCTCTGCCAAAAACATGTAAAGTCTTTCTTTAGGCACTTGCGGAAACGTAGGGCTGAACTCTACCTCTTGATACCCGCCTTTTTGCAGTTGGCAAATTCGCCACACGCTCCCGTTAAATCGTCAGAACTCAGCGACTCCAATGGCTGCATAAAACTTGTTCTTCTCGATATCAGTATGGGTAATATCCACTTCTACCACCAAATCAGGCGGCGGATCTTGAGCAAAATCAACATTCCGACCTTTAACAAGGGGCTGGTTCTGAATGTAGTAAGCGTTATCGGGTTCGGCTCCCTTTTTGAGCTTGGGATAGTTCATGGTTGTGGAACCCATTGTCTTCATGCGTAGTCCCATGACTTCAATCAGCGTTAGGATAAATCGCTCAATCAACCGAGCAGAGAACTCATGATCTTCTAACGGCATTGTAATTTCTAAAACTCCGTCGTCGTAAGTCAATCGCGCACCACGAGACTGGGGCAGTGCATTAAGAATTTGCAAGTACGCATCCCAAGATAAGCCGTGGAGAACGACGCGCTGTTCGCCGACAGGGTGTTGCTGTTCAGTTTTGGGTTCTGGGGTAGTTGTGATCATATAGAGCTTCCTGAATGTAGAGGCATCGTTTTGAACCTGCACGATACATTGATAGTCAGGATAACCTGTAGGGTGAGTCAGACAGGTCTTCGGCGTACCGACCAAACCATCTAATTCGGTTTATTTTTAGATGGTATCGGGGCGATCGCTGGATTAAGTTTTGAACTCTCTTAATGCGATCGATGAATTCCCATCCACCGATTCTGATGATAGGGAGTGCTCACGACAAAACCGCCACCACCCGAAAACCGATATCCTGAGCCAGATAGCCAGACGAGCGACGATGGCGATTTGCCGAACGACAGCCCCCAGGAGAGCCATACCATGAGCCCCCGCGTAGTAGCCTTGTATCCATCTCTCTGCCTGCTTTCCAGGCACTTTCATTCGTCGGTTCACCTTCGTAATTTTTGTGATAAATATCTTCGCACCACTCCCAAACATTGCCATGCATACTGTATAAACCAAAGGCATTAGGCAGAAAACTATCGACATCTACAGTCTGTTCTCTATATTCTCCCTCCGGCTCCGATTGGTAGGTGTATGTGCCATCGTAGTTGGCTAAAGTGCTGGTGATTGTCTCGCCAAAATGAAACGGCGTAGTTGTTCCTGCCCGACAAGCATATTCCCATTCGGCTTCGCTCGCTAAGCGATAAATCCGTCCAGTTTTCTGACTCAACTTTTTGCAAAACGCTTGAGCATCATTCCAAGAAACTGATCCGACCGGACGCTTTGCGCCTTTAGATCTAGAAGGATTCTTGCCCATCATTCCCTCATACTGGGCTTGCGTCACCGCATATCGCCCCATGAAAAATGCAGGTATAGTTACTGTGTGCTGCGGCGATTCGTCATTATCTCGCCCTTTTTCCCCAGCCGGAGAACCCATCTGAAAGGTTCCGCCTGGAATGGCAACCATCTCTAACGTCACCCCATTACCCAAATCCTCGACAAAGGCTTTAGCTTTCTTGGTCTGGCGTGGGGCTTCTTCTCCTTTTGCGTTGACTATCACCACTTCAAAACTGAAGGATTTTAGGGCAGGCGATCGCCCGTTTTTCAAAACATTTCCAACTAATACTAAAGCGAACCCGCCACTAACCCACCCTAACCATTGCAAAAACTGCCGTCGATTCCGATCAACGGTTTGAGGCACAGGCGTTACAAGCGGTTGACGTTTTTCAGGGAGATGTGATCTTTCAGGTGGAACAGTTTGTCTTGCTTCTTCTAGCTGCCTTGCCCGTTTTACTTCTTCCGATCGCTTTGCTTCTTCTGCTCGTCTAGCTTTTTCTGCCTCTGCTTGCCGCCGCTTCTCTACTCTAATTTGCTCTTGTCTCTGATTTTCCAACTGTTGCTCTGCTTTCCGGATCTTGGCTTGTTCCACTAGCCTTGCTTGCTCTGCCTGCCTTGCCTGCTCCTCTTGCTGCCGCCGAATCTCCTCTGCCTTACGTCTTTCTTGCTCCTGCTCTTTTCTCAGTTTTTCTAACACACGCCGTTCCTGCTCCTGCCGTTCTCGATCGCGCTTCTCCAACAGCTGATCAACCGCCGCCTGAATCCCTTCCGCCACATCCACAAATGCCCTATCCTGGTTACTCCATTCAGTAATCGGAATGCCGCCACTGGGATATACCTGGAGTTTGGCAAAGGGCAGCCTTTTCCAACCTGCCACCGGGCGCAGCAAAATCGGCACAACATAGGTTTCTCCTGCCTCATGCCGCTCCATCGCTACTGGAAACTCGGTGTCATAGCAATACTTAGAAGCGACAAAATCAGGGCTGATTAGCAGCAAAATAATATCAGCCGTTCGCATGTGGCGATCGATTTCTTCTTCCCACTCTGAACCAGCGACAATTTGGCGATCGTGCCAAGCGCTAATTACGCCCTGTCGCTTGAGACTGCTGAGATGAATTTCTAACTTGTCGCGCAGGGGCTTATCTTCGCGAGAATACGAAAAAAAGACTTCTATTGGCTGCTGCAACCTATCCTCCATCGGATTGCTCTGTTTATGGAGTAGAAGATTCTCCCTGACATTGTAGTGGAATGTTTATCCTCAACGATTAATCATTTTGAACAATGGCTGCAAAGACGAATTGCCTTACCAGGGCTTCTTTGCCGAAGCGTTCATCTATCTTTATCGCAACACTCAGCAATACGAAGACTGGCGCAACGTTCTGATTTTTCCTAGTCGTTCCCTAAAACCTTCCGACTAAACTACTCACAGGGCGCTACTCAACCATGCCTAAGTCATCCGCATTTTTTTAGAAGATACGCGCATATATCAAGAAGCAAAAGAAGAAGGACGCAAAGAGATTTTATCGACAGCCATTCCTCTCTTGTCACAAGCTGGATTGACTGTTGAGCAAATTGTCCAGCAGCTTCAGGTAGAAGTCGAAATGGTGCAACAGATGTCAAAGCCTCTTTAAAAAGCTTGAAGCCCCAGATTCAAAAGAATCCAAGGCTTCAAAATTTGGTGGCGGGGAGCGGATTTGAACCACTGACCTTCGGGTTATGAGCCCGACGAGCTACCAGGCTGCTCTACCCCGCGTCGGCTTATACAGTATAGCGACAGGTTCCAAATTTTGGCAAGTTGAAAGTTTTAGCTTTAAAGCAAAGCCGCCAGCGCTGAGGAAATCCAAGGCTGGCGGCTTTGTTTTGAGCAAAAGAATGGTCTAGCGGATTGAGCCTTCTAGCGATAGTGTATCGATCGGCTTCAAGAAATAGAGCCGAATTAGCTGAGTTGCAGTAGATGCGTAGACAGGTAGCTTCTGGAGAAACTGAATGGGCTTAGGCAGATTGGAATTAGATATTTTCGTTAACTTCTCCGTATTTTGGGTGCAAATATCCAGCCGTTCAAAGAATTCTGGCTTATTAACATCTAGCACTAAGGGAAACACACGACCTGCCGTTTCGTTGGTTTTGCGAATCACGTGAATATCGTATTCTCGGGCATCCAATCCAAGCGCCTCATAAAAGCCCGATCGCTGAATATCGTTGAGGTACATGGTGGCGAACACTGAAAGCAAAAAGAAGCGACACCATAGTTTTGCCTTCCAGTCGTTCAGAATACTGGGCTGAGACTTCATGATGGCATCAAAGAAATCGCCGTGACGGTTTTCGTCTTGACACCAGTTTTCAAAGAAGCGGAAGATAGGGTAAATCCGGTCTTCGGGGTGAGCTTCAAGGTGACGGTAGATGGTGATATAGCGCCAGTAGCCAATTTTCTCAGAAAGATAGGTGGCGTAGAAAATGAACTTTGGCTTGAAGAAGGTGTAGCTGCGGCTCTGAGTCAGGAAGCCCAGGTCAAGCGATAGGTTGAAGTCGGAAAGGGCTTTGTTGAGGAACCCAGCGTGGCGAGCTTCGTCTCGAGACATGAGAGAAAAGCCTTCTGCTAAAACGGGGTTTTTCCCTTTTAGCTTCCGAGCCAATTCTTTGTAAAGCAGGAAGCCCGAAAATTCAGCGGTGCAAGAGCGTTCTAGGAATTCAACAAACAGACGACGGGTTTCGCCATCCAGGTGATCCCAAGACTGTTGAAATTCTTCATCACGAACAAAATGATGGCGGTTGTAGTCTACCCGAAATTCTTCGATGATGGCGTTGAGTTCATCCTCGTTGATGGAAATGTCCATCGCTGCCATCTCATCAAAGTCTGTGGTGTAGAACCGAGGAGTGAGGATGGTTTCCTTAGCCGGAACCTTTACTCCAGGTCGAATTTCGTCAAGATTAGGTTTTTTAAGCGAATCTACCATTCTTTTGTATTACCTTTTTCAGTTCTGCGCCCAGACGGGTTCTGGGGTTGCCCCAAACGTGCGTCTTTATGTGGTCTAGTCTATCAAGCTGGCTTGTTGCAATAAAGCTGATTTTGTTAAGAGTTACAACGGTGCCGAGAATTTTACAACGCTTGAGCAGAGATTGGCGATCGCAGACGGTGTATCTAGAGCAAGGAGAAGCTAGACTTCACTGAGTCTTAATAAAGGCTTTACATAGATTTACATAGTTTTTGTGCCAGAATCTCCAGGGTGTGTCAATTTAGTGGGTCGGTGGGTAGCTTTGTTAGTGGCGAAGTGTTTTGTTGATGACGAAGTTAAAGGTGAACAGCTTTGAAGATGCACTGGTTAGCAGCAGGTTTGGTTAGTAGTACGCTCTGTCTGGTGGCACCAGCTTGGGCGGGCGAACTTTCTTCTTGGCGATTCGACGCTAGCAATAATCGGCTGGAGTTTAACACCGAAACCGGGGTGCAGCCTCGCGCTCAGTTAATTACTAGCCCGACGCGCTTAGTGATTGATTTGCCAGGAACCACTTGGGGGCGATCGCAAGTTTTAGAAGCATTAAGTGGTGGCTCTTTCAAAAATCTTCGCATTAATCAATTCGACGAAAATACCGCTCGGATTGAGGTTGAGCTAGCGCCCGGCTATACTATCGACCCAGAGAAAATTCAATTTCGTGGCATCTCGCCTACCCAATGGACGGTGCAACTTCCGCAGCCTCAGCTAGAAGAAGGCACGAGCGGCACGGCAATTACCCAGGCTCCTACACCCGAAGCCTCTAGCCGTCCCGCTTTTGGTTCGGCTAGTTCCTCCTCTATGCCTGCTACTGCCTCTGGTCGAACTGCACCGATCGCCAGAACCGAGCAGCAGACCTCGCAAGCACCAGCCCCCGCCGCAGCGCCGGTAGAAGATGAGTCCATCACGCAAGTAGATGTTGTCCGGATGGCAAGCGAGGGGATACTGGTGCAGACTCGGGGCGCAACACCAGATATTAAGATTGAGCCAGATGAAAATGATAGTCGCTTCGTGACTCTAACGATTCGCAATGCTCAACTAGCAGATCCAGAGCTTGATAATCAGCGTATTACGGTCAATCAATTCGGGGTTCGGGATATAGAAGTTGAGCAACGATCGCGCGATCGGGTTCGCATCAAAATTCAGGTAGCACGGGACAGTGGCGAGTGGCGAGCCATGAATATTAGCGGTGGAATTGCTGTGCTACCTTCTAGCCGCAGGGTGGTTCCTACAACAGCAGCGCTGACAACTCCTCGATCAGCAAGGGTTTCTCAAACTCCTCCAGCGGCTCCAACGCCCCCTGCGGAAGAGCCTGCTACGATTGAGGAAATTGGGTTTAACGATGCAAACTCACAGCTTTTGATTCGCAGCGATCGGACGATCAGCGCCAACGGACAGTGGAAAAATGGGCTGTACGAAGTAACTCTGTCTCCGGCGCGGCTTGGGAGCGGCGTTACTGTGCCACCTGTTCCTACGAATAGTCCTCTCCTGAGAGCGCGGGTTTATCAAGCCGATGATCAGACGGTTATTATCTCAATGCATCCTCGTGCTGGGACGTTATTTAGTGGGTTGACGACGGTGAGTTCTAACGTCCTGGCCTTGGGAATAGGGCGATCGACCACAGCTTCTTCTGCCCTGCGCTTGCCCAGCAATCGTCCTCAGTCGCCCGGTCAAGATCCCAATTCTTCTATCCCGTTACCTACGATTCAAAATGGGCGGCATGTAGTAATCATCGATCCGGGGCATGGCGGCAGCGATCCGGGGGCAGTGGGGATTGGCAATCTTCATGAAGCCGATGTAGTGCTGGAGATTGCCCAAGAAGTCGCAAGTATTTTGGAACAACAAGGGGTTCAAGTAATCATGACTCGCACTAGCGATGTTGACGTTGAACTTGAACCTCGGGTCGTTATCGCAGAACAGGCGAACGCCAGCCTGTTTGTTAGCATTCACGCTAATGCTATTGATATGAGCCGCCCTGAGGTCAATGGTACAAGCACTTATTATTTTTCGAGTGGTGAAGGTTTGGCCCAAACGGTTCAAAATGCCATCGTGCAGGCTCTAGGAATGAAGGATCGCGGCATTCACTCGGCTCGGTTTTACGTGTTGAGAAAAACTTCGATGCCTGCGATTTTGGTAGAGACTGCTTTTGTGACTGGAGCAGAAGATGCTAGGAAGCTAGCTGATTCAAGCTGGCGTAGTCAAATGGCAATGGCGATCGCCAATGGTGTTCTTCAATATTTACAAGGGCGATCGCGGTAGACTCCGAGCTATGGGTTCACTGCATTGAGTTAAGAGGAGAGCGATCGCCCACTCTTCTCAAAGATTACACGTTAAAAAGATTACACGTTAAACCGAAATAACAACACATCCCCTTCCTTCACCAAATATTCTTTCCCTTCACTTCGGACTAACCCCTTCTCCTTAGCTGCTGCCATCGAGCCTAGAGTTACTAAATCGTTATACGCCACTGTTTCAGCCCGAATAAAGCCGCGTTCAAAATCTGTATGAATCACACCTGCGGCTTGAGGCGCTAACATCCCCGCTCGAATTGTCCAAGCGCGAGTTTCTTTAGGGCCCGTAGTAAAATAAGTTCGTAATCCTAACAAATCGTAGGTTGCACGGCTCAAGGTCTTTAAGCCACCGTCCTCCACACCCAAAGACGCCAGAAAATCCTGCCGATCTTCGTCAGGCAGTTCTACTAACTCCGACTCAACCTGAGCCGAAACAATCACCACCTGAGCGTCTTCCTGTGCTGCTACACTGCGCACTTGTTCAACCCAATCATTGCCCGTTGCCAGATCATTCTCATCGACATTGGTAGCATAAATGATTGGCTTACGGGTTAGCAATCCTAGCCCTTTAACTAAAAGCTCTTCCTCTTCTGTTAACTCCACCTGACGAGCAGATTTGCCAGCATTAAGGGCAGCACTGAGCTTCTCTAGGACTTCTAACTCTGCTTGCGATTCCTTAGTGCTGTTACGAGATTGCTTGCGGGTGCGCTCAATCCGCTTGTCAATTTGCGACAAATCTGACAACGCCAATTCCAAGTTAATTACTTCAATATCGCGTACCGGGTCAACCGAGCCAGACACATGAATAATGTCATCGTTATCAAAACAGCGAACGACTTGAATAATTGCATCGACTTCCCGAATATTGGCAAGAAACTGGTTGCCTAATCCCTCGCCCTGACTTGCGCCCTTGACTAATCCTGCAATATCCACCAATTCAACCTTTGCCGGAAGAATGGCTGACGACTGCGAAATTTTTGCCAACACCGACAGTCGCTCATCAGGAACCGCTACAATGCCTACATTTGGCTCAATGGTACAGAACGGGAAATTGGCAGCCTCTGCCTTGGCATTGGCAACTAGCGCATTAAATAGAGTGGATTTTCCAACATTGGGTAGTCCAACAATTCCGGCTCTCAGCATAATGATTCAAAAGTAGTGGCAAGTTTAATGACAAATTCAACAGTAGCGAAGAATCCAAGCCTCAGGTTAGTCCTTTAAAGACCTGAAGGAACTAAAAATAATTCTCGAATCCCAGCACTACCAATCTCAACGGCTAGCGCTGCCAGCAAGAACCCCAGCAGTTTTGTGGCAATGATTGCTCCTTCTGCGCCCATCAAATGGTCAATACGAGAGGCTTGTCGCATAATGAGCCAGGTAATGCCCATGGCAGCAATAATTCCTACAATAACGCTGGCATGGGCATTGGGAGATTCTGACACCATGATCATTACGGTTGCTAGGGTTCCAGGGCCCGCCAATAGAGGCAATGCCAGGGGCGTAATGGCAATATCTCGCGCTTGCTCAACGATCGGCTCTGATAGCTCACCTTGCAACATTTCTAGGGCAACCAACAGTAGCAACAAGCCGCCTGCGACCTGCATTGAAGCAATGCTGATGTGCATATACCGAAGAATGGGCTGCCCGACAAAAGCAAACACTAGTAATACAACTGTGGCAACTAAGTTCGCGCGATCGACCACTTTATTTCGCTGTTCCGATTCCATTCCCTTGGTCAAAATCAGGAAGATGGGTGTATTGCCCAACGCATCAGCAAGGACAAATACTGCCACAAATGTCCTGACTAGAATTGAAATATCCATAGATTTACTCTTTCCAGCTTGCCACGAGCAACGCCTGCCTCAGCCCCTCATTGTAGAGTGTATCGGTCAGATACGCGTTGAGAAGAGGAAGGGAGGGTGGAGCGATCGCAATTTCCAAATAATTAGGTTTCAAACAATTGGGCAAGGTAGAGTAAAATTTACAGAACTTCATCAAGTTCCTTTAAAACCGTTTACAACAGTTGTCTGTATCTCTTTATAGATAATCAAAAACCTAAGTTGTAACCCACTCAAGAAGCCTCCTATGTCGCCTCAGGTAAAATCTCGCCTCACTGCGATCGCGCTTATCATTGCTTCTGTTTGCGGCACCTCTGCAATTTTTGGCTGTGTGCCCCTACTCGCCAACCTCACGTCGTCCCAGCCTAATTCTGCCGCACGTCCAGTGGCGCATCCAACTCCTCTCTCAGAAGCCTCATCTTCCCAGGTGCCTCACGCTCTGTAATGTTCAGAACTTCAAGTATAAAAGCCACACAGCCCTAAAGCTGCATGGCTTCTACCTAATCGGAGCGACAGGATTTGAACCTGCGACCCCTACTACCCCAAAGTAGTGCGCTACCAAGCTGCGCTACGCCCCGATACACTGATTTAGTGCTTAGCAAGCATAGCATAAGGGTACAGACATTGCTTAAAAAACTGCTTAAAAAACTTTGAGAACTTGTGTAGCTTGGAGCAACTCTGATACCGCCGAGGCGTTCCAAAACCCCTCTCCGCGCCGCCCTGTTAGGACAATTAATCTCAGGTCATAATCCTGAGGATAACCTTCCGCTTCGAGCCAAATTAGCTCACTCTCTACCTCACAGCTAATTCGTTCTTCACGCATCAAGTCTTGGCTCACTTGGCGTAGGGTTTCAGCCAACTGCGTCAATAATTTACAAAAGTCTTCAAGTTCCGCTGCGGTTAGCTCGATCGCCCACCCATCTCCGCCGATCAAGCCTTGAAAGGCGATCGCCTCATCATCCCAACCCAACCGCCAACCGCTACCACTCTTCAGTTGCCGAGGCATACCGACTTCCTAGGGCAATAGCAGATGCGCATCCCCAGGTTGAGGTTCCCGCTGAGGAACGACCAGGGGCGCAAGAGGCGCAGCAGGTATAGCATTTGGTCGCTGAGGTATAGGTGCAGAATCGGCTTCAGGAATAGTGTCTCTGGTTGTGAAAACATTAACGAGTGTCTGTACGAGTGCATCTCGTTGTGTGCGATCTAAGTTGCGGATTACAGCAACATCGTTTTGAAAAGGATTAGTGCGGAGTGTATCTGCACTAGGATAACTAGATGCAGGCATCATCCGCTCATTTGCACCCAAGTAGTCTGCTAAAGTTAGCTTCCAATCTAAGCGATAGTTAACGGGGCGAACTTTGACATAAACGTGATAACGAATCAAGCGGCTGATGAGGGTGTTGCTCTCGGCAACCTTACCATTTTCTCGGTTAACGTACTGGTTCTCGCGAGGAAAATCGGGCAGCAACTCATAGACTTGCTGCCATGCATCGCCCACCCGAACATCCTGTGCTACAAGGGGTTGAGTCCTCACCAATAAGACTGTGGCAAATGTCAGGAGCAGTAAAAGAAGGGGCGAGCTTTTCGAGATACCCTTAAGAGGTCGCTTGAAAGTATTCAGTAAAGAACGCCTCAAAAAGCGCAGCATCGTTTCACGCAACATCATTTTCACCTAAAAAGTTTGTAGAGGTGACCACTCATTAAGTTACCCCTAAGACAAGCTACTCGCCAATAATCTCAGGCTGCGTCAACTCATCCGACATTTCAATAATGGCTCGAATCACAGGCTTCATTTTCGGGTCATCAATGCTATCAAATTCCTCAAAACGGCGACGTTGCGCCCGGGTAGCGACCTGAACGGTAATGCGATAGCGATTTGAAGCGGCAGAAACCAAATCTTCAGCGCGACGCATCAGTTGGGTAGTGTCGAGATTGCTATTGGTTCGCTTTAGCAGGGCGCTATTACGGTTATTGGTGGTGGTCTTACTTACAAACATGGAGGTTACTCGTTTGATGAAAAATCGCGATTAATCAGACTCAGTCACGGGTGTGGTGACTAGGGTAGGAGAAGCTGAAATCTCAGTTATCTGAGGTCGTGGCTTTATCCTGAGGAGGTCAGGTCGCGGCTTCCCTACCCCATAGGTTAGAGCATAACTCTGGGTTAGCAGCCAAAGCCAGAGGACAGGATTACGAGGTTCTAGCCAAGACTGGATGGAGCGAGCAAAGTTAGGTAACTTGCTAAACACCCAACTCAAGCCAGCACTCAAGGTGAAATTGACATAGCTGCCGACCCAGCGTAACAGATCTTTTGTGCCAGCAAGTTCCCAAATCCATAGCAACAGGTAAGGATTGATGCGGGCAGCTTTTAGCGCCATTCGATTAAAGGCTAACCATCCAGCTTGATCCTTGACAAATCGCTCTGCAACTTCCAGGGGTTCACTAGCAAGGATGCCAAAAAATGTGTTTAGCATCGCGTTAACTTTGTATGGAGATAAAAATCGGTTAGTCGGAACCATCATTCCCTTAGAGAACATCCAGGTAACAGCAATGTTGCTCTGAAACGCTCGGATGGGGTTGAGGTGAGTGGCTTTGAGAAGATCGTGACGGAGGGCTGTGTCGAGTAAGTCAGTTAAGCGGGGCAGGTTACGGACTAGGGAACCAAAACCGGTGAAAACGAGGGGAGACTGAAGAGATGCTGCATCGCCGATCGCCATGAGGCGATCGAAAGCAGTTTGGCGATCGTCCCCGCTAACGCTAAAGTGTCCTGGGATATAGCCAAAAGTTGCCTTCTTCCACTTCATCTGGTCGAGGTTGCATCGGCGATACTCCGGCAGAATCGCGAAAAAGTCTTCATACATTTCCAGTAGAGAGCCAGGATTCTCAGGATGAATCTGATGGTAGTGAAAAAGATAAACCGTTATTTCACCGCCTCGTCCTGGAAATAGCTCCCAAATTAATTGCCGCCCTCGCGAAATGTCGCCGTGGCTATTCAAGACATCGCCAAACTGGCTATCCCAGACCCCAGGTTCAAAGCCACTTTCAATCACTGCACCCACCGTAGGACAAACACTGTCGAAAGTCCGTCCTCCATTGAGTTGCCAGGCGATCGGTGAAGCAGTTCCCATCGCATCAATCAGCAATCTTCCCTGTGTCTGCCGACTCACTTTGGTTGGTAAATGAATGCCCTGAACCTTCACACCATCTGCCGCAATATCAGCTCGAACAAATTCCGTTTCGTCCCAAATATCACCGCCTGCCGCCCGTAGTTTCTCACCACAAATATGCAGCAACTTTTCTGCATCGATCGCCACATTCAAAACCGTCGGCGTATGCAGCACCGGAGCCTTTGCCTGAGGCGGATTATTAGCATCAAAAAACTTATGAAATCCGTCTCTATATTCCCGCGCAATCACAGCCTCAAATTCTGCTGGCGTAAATAACCCCAAATCAATCAAACTCTGGAACTCGTTCCTCGAGATATTCCATTCTCGATTCATCCAGCCAAAGGGCAATCTTTCAATCAGCAGCACACGATACCCTAACTGTGCCATCACTGCTGCATGAATCACTCCCAGCGCCCCACCCACATAAATCAGATCATAATCGGCTGGTCGCTCCAACTGACTCTCTTGCTCAAAAATTACTGGCTGAGGCTGTTGAGGACTACGCACCCCCTCACGCCAGCGCTGCTCCCACCAGTAGACGCGAGTCAGGTCGTATTCACCATTGGGAATAGTACGAAAATGTTGAACGGTACGAGGATAGTGAGCGGCTAGAGCTTCAAAAATAGATTGCTGAGATAAGTCGATCGCAGGCGGCTCAGGATATTGATGGGGAAACTGTGCCCGCAACTCCTGGCTCAAGTACTGGAGAATCTTTGTTTCTTGAGGAAAAGGCTGAGCCGCCCAGCAAAATGCCTTGAGATAAGTGGTTCGTTGGAAAGACCAAACAAAGATAGAAAGTTCTTCCGATAATTTTTGTGTCTGCTTGTGACTTGTTTGACTTGAACCTGATGAAGCAGCGAACTTAGCAGACAACCGTAAACCATCTCTGGTTTTCTGACAATCAACTTCTGCCCACCCTAAATTGAAATCATGATGCAACCAGTACCGGACAGATGCCGTATCTGGTGTAGGAACCTCGACGTACAAGACCTCTCTCATCTCAAGCTTCATTAATTTTCCAGTAAATTCTAAATTTCTAATAATTTTTTCTGAAATCAGTAAATTTCTGATGAACTTCAGCTTGACAATCAACCAAAGTGCGTTAGACTTCCTATCACTTTAAGACTTTGATAGTTTTTACAATCTACACAAAAAGCTTACTCTCCGGTTTTCAGCAATGCATTATCCCATTCCCGCTAGTCCTCAAGAAATAGTTGCACTTCAGAAAAAAACTGTAAATGAAGAAGTCGTTGCTACTGCGATCGCTGGAGTCGTTCAGATGGCACGCTCCAAAGGGCAATCTTTAGAAGACCTGACTGCCGAAGTTTTGGCAGATGACCGTGTACTCGATCAAAAGTCTCGACTTCGACTAAGCCGTATTGTAGTTCAAGCCTGGAAGACATTGCCCTAGTCATCGTTTTCATCAAAATTCAACGGTTGTTTCATCTAGGCGCGGCTCAAAATACTCTACCCAACTTTCCCTATCCTCCACAGAATATCGGATTGTGTTATTGCAGTTCACATTTTGATTCATTTGGCAGCTCCAAGCCCTTGGCTCTAACTCAATTTTAGGTCGTAGGGGATTGTGACACTCAGGGTTAGAACTATTAATACAGGCAAAGGTAGGAGTCACTCGCCGCTCAGGGTTACGGCACTCAGGAGCCGGATTGTTGAGACAGACGTAATTCCCAGGAATCCGTTGGCTAGAATTCGCCTCAGATGCTTTACTCCAGAGCAGCAAAAATAGGGTCAGTCCTACCCTCAAAAGTATCTGCATCTAACCCTCCTGCATTTCTTCCAACGTTTGCCAGCCTGATTGCCAAAGCGATCGCTCCTTCAACTGCTGCGCATTGAGCCAAAACCGTACCGTAGGGTCGCAAGCCGCTACCATTTCGGCAAATACCCACTGCCCCTGATTTTTGCGATTCATCACCTGAAAATGCCGCCACCCCCAAGTCGCTTGTTGAGAAGTCCATTTAGAACCTACAAGATAGGGAAACTTCTGTTTCTTAGGCATTGTGAATAATCTCAGCTTGGGTTCCTCAAGATTTTCCCACTAATGCAATACCATCGCTTATGATGATCATCATCACAAGCATTCGGTTCTTTTGGCAAACTCTTAGGGAGACGAATCGGCAACTTTGCTTGTGAAATCCACTTAAACTTGACAGTTTAACGGGGTGAAAAGTCTAGGCAAATCAGATGAGTTAGAGCAAGCGTTAGGGAAGTTCCACCCTGGTATTGCAATCCGTGCTCGCTCAATCTGAGTCATGCAATAGGCTCAAAAAAATTGCTGAAAGGTTGCTTAATTGAACGGACTCGACTAACCGGGTTTACCCAAATTTAAGAAGCTTAATCACATTTCCGCAATGAAACATGGGAAGAGGGGTGCAACTTTTGTGAGAAAAGTTACAATCGGAAAGATCTTGGAACACTCCAAGGTCTGACAACTACCTAGTTCTCTGTTTTAGCGCTTCTACCCCAGTCTTTCACTGCGGAGAAGGAATGTGTCTTTTAGTTAACAAACTGCTAGTAAAGCTGAATATTTTATATTCAACTCGTGTTGCAAAATGTTAACTACTTAAAGTGTGATTAAAGTGTGTGAGTCGTGATGTTCTTCAAGGTTTTAGTTACTTTTCATTTTTTGTCACAAGGAGCATGAGGAGCGCGGCATGACCCAGGCTAACAATGTACTCGAAATTGTGAAGCAACCTGAGGGTGATTTAGATGACCCTTTGATTGAATCAAACGATGATCGAGACGAGTATTCAGATGCTGAGCCAGACGACGATGATGAAAAAACCGCTAAAGGCGGAACTCGTCGTCGGGCACAGGTTAAGAAGAAGCATTACACCGAAGATTCCATTCGGCTCTATCTTCAAGAAATTGGAAGAATCCGTCTTCTACGGGCTGATGAGGAAATCGAGTTGGCTCGCAAGATTGCTGATTTGTTGGAGCTAGAGCGGATTCGCGATCGTCTCGGTGAACGCTTAGAGCGCGACCCTCAGGATTTTGAACAAAATCTTGAGCTTTGGGCAAAGGAAGTGGATCAACCCTTGCCTAAATTCCGGAGACGGCTCTATGAAGGTCGTCGGGCAAAGGAAAAGATGGTTCAGTCAAACTTGCGATTGGTGGTATCCATTGCTAAGAAATACATGAACCGAGGCTTGTCTTTTCAAGATTTAATTCAAGAAGGTAGTTTAGGTCTAATTCGAGCGGCTGAGAAGTTTGATCACGAAAAAGGTTACAAGTTCTCAACCTATGCCACTTGGTGGATTCGTCAAGCCATTACTCGGGCGATCGCCGATCAGTCACGCACTATTCGTCTCCCAGTACATCTTTACGAAACTATCTCACGCATCAAAAAAACGACTAAGCTCCTCTCCCAAGAAATGGGTCGTAAACCCACTGAAGAGGAAATTGCAACTCGCATGGAAATGACCATTGAGAAGCTCCGGTTCATTGCTAAGTCAGCTCAGCTCCCTATCTCTCTAGAAACGCCCATTGGGAAAGAGGAAGATTCTCGCCTAGGCGACTTCATTGAATCTGATGGTGAAACTCCTGAAGACCAGGTTTCAAAAAACCTGCTTCGCGAAGACCTTGAAAGCGTTTTAGGCACACTCAGTCCTCGTGAAAGAGATGTCTTGCGCCTACGCTACGGCTTAGATGATGGGCGCATGAAGACTTTAGAAGAAATTGGACAAATATTTAACGTCACCCGTGAGCGAATTCGTCAAATTGAGGCGAAAGCACTTCGCAAGTTGCGTCATCCTAATCGCAACAGTGTGTTAAAAGAGTATATTCGTTAGTCAATTTTTGGCTAACAAGTTTTCACTAGAACATCACGAACTTAGAGAACTGCCAGATCTTCAGGCAGTTTTTTTATATCCCTTTCCCTTGAATTACACTCCACGCTTAGGCAAACCCAGGGAAAGGGTTCTATTTCTAGAAGTACGGATTTTGAATGAAGGTTAATCGCTTTCAAATGCGACAA
This sequence comes from Timaviella obliquedivisa GSE-PSE-MK23-08B, assembly GCA_019358855.1. Classification (NCBI taxonomy): domain Bacteria; kingdom Bacillati; phylum Cyanobacteriota; class Cyanophyceae; order Oculatellales; family Oculatellaceae; genus Timaviella; species Timaviella obliquedivisa. The sequence continues at coordinate 116,508 of JAHHII010000013.1, forward strand.
ACTGCTACTATTAACACTCATAAGCCAGACTTATTAGACGTATCAGCAAAGCTAGACTAACAATACTTTACAAAACTCAATTATTTCTCTAATGTTAAGGACATGAGCGGAAAAACCTGTTCAATACTTACCTTCAACCTACTAAATCGCAATCATTACCATGACAACAACCTTACAACAACGCGAAAGTGCATCCCTGTGGGATCGCTTTTGTAGCTGGGTCACCTCCACCGACAACCGCCTCTACGTAGGCTGGTTCGGCGTTTTGA
>JAHHII010000014.1 GCA_019358855.1 Timaviella obliquedivisa GSE-PSE-MK23-08B
CCAGTAGTCAGATTGCTGGGATATGCTTTACTCATATTGCTTTCTCGGTGCTGCGTGCTTTCTATTCGCAGCTTACACTGAGAGAGCTTTTTTACCGACTAGCTGACTTTTCAAACATCCTCTTAGACAATTAATCTTGCTCAGGAGGACAACTTCAACTTTGCCATTCCCTAAGTAATGTTTTTAGGCAAGATATTTTTAGGCAAGATATTTTTCGACGGTCGCTGCGATCGTGGTTTTGGGCACCGCACCGACCACCATATCTACCTTAATACCCCCCTTGAAAATAAGTAACGCCGGAATGCTGCGAATACCATACTCACTAGCGATCCCAGGGTTCTCATCAGTATTGAGCTTAACGACCTTCAGTTGACCCTCGTATTGCACAGATACCTCATCGACAGATGGGGCAACCATGCGGCAGGGGCCACACCAAGGTGCCCAAAAATCGACTAAAACAGGAATTTCGCTACTCAGAACTTCTTGCTGAAAGTTTGCGTCTGTGACTTGTGCAACGGATGACATGGCGAAAACCTCTGTTTACTTTTGATGAGTTCAAAGCTCATTAATTCGAGAATCTCGAATAACAGAACCATAGCGTTTCCTGTGGCATAATGCAACCATGCGATTGATTCATTATCCAGACCGAAAAGATATGACGTTGGCGGGCGTGCTTTATGCGCTAGGTGACTCGGTGCGGCTGGAGGTCGTGCGCCGCTTGGCAAGTCAAAACATGCTGCCTTGCTGTGCACTGTCTGACTCGGTGGCAAAGTCTACGCTTTCCCATCACTTCAAAGTGTTGCGAGAGTCAGGCATCATTTATTCCCGCCGAGAAGGAACGCAATATATTAATTCGCTCCGACGAGAAGATTTAGAGGCGCGGTTTCCAGGGTTGTTAGATGCGGTGCTGCGGGCACTAGAGGAGGAGCCTTAGCCTGTTTGCTCGAAAGGTTGCTCTAAGAATGAGGGTGTAGATTCTAGCGGAACCGTTTCGTGAAAATGGGTGTAGTCGAGGTAGCGATCGCCATTTGAAGACTGATAGAACAGATCAACAAACTGATGATCCCACAAAATTTCGCAGGGGCTAAACATATGTCTAGCATGGATATTGTAAGCAACCGTCTCGTCAGTACCACTAATAGATACAGCAATTTGAGCGCGTGATTTCTCTAAAGATTCTAACGTTTGCCCATACAGTGGGCTGTCTTCGTTAATGGGGTGCATAACGTTCCAACTTAAGGTAAAACTGGGTGTCCGGTGGCGAGTCAACTTGAGTTCATGAAACCGTCGCAGAAAGTTTCCTTCTTGTGTCTTCTCATCCTGCATTAGGTAAACTCGAGTATGTGCCTCAACAATTTGGTTATGGCGTTGATTGGCGGCACGAAAAGTTAAGGTCGGTACGCCGTTGTACCGTTCTATAACTGCGACCTTGCTAAACATAATTCGGGCGGTGGGCTTAGCAAAGCGAGCAAAGGCAAGCCCTGTGACAACGGCGATCGCCAACAAACTTGCAATTGCCTCAGCCGTGACTATGACATGGGCATAGCGCGTACCCGGACTCATTACCCCATATCCAATCGAGCCTAGCGTTTGAACACTGAAGAAAAAAGCATCCCAAAAGTTTCCCGGTTCGGCTCCCACAATACAATCGCCGCCTGCCAGGAAGAGGAGCGCGAAAATCATATTGATGAAGATGTAAGCCAACGACACCAGGGCAACGAAACCCAGCCAGGGAATTGTCAACATCAAATGATAAGGATCGCGCCAGTACCTGTACCAAGCGCCCAACCCCACAACATTCAATTTGCCATCCCGGTTTTCAATGCGGCGGATGGATTGAGACAAACGAGGCAGATTTTTGCGGGTCTCTCTCAGCGAACCCTTACGGGTTTCTTGCACGCGCGGTTCCCCTACTCTCCTGACTCTAGATTTCATATCCTGGCTCCGGCAGTCCAAAGAGTAAATGAGTCTAGAGTATCGTGTTAATGCTCCGATTCGGTAGGTTGAGCTAAAACTTTGTGACCGCGCCTGAGAATTTTATAGCTGTCGAGTTTACTTGATGGCTGTTGAGTTTACTTGATAGCTGTTGAGTTTACTTGATAGCTGTCGAGTTTAATTGATAGAGCATTTAAGCGCGATCGGGATTTGAATAATAAACTCAGCCCCCTTTCCTAGCTCAGAATTGCAAGACAGTTGCCCCTGATGCTTTTCTGTCACAATTTGATAGCTAACTGATAGCCCTAACCCGGTGCCTTTGCCCACCTCTTTAGTTGTAAAAAACGGATCAAAAAGTCGGTGTCTGGTGTCTTCAGTCATGCCAATCCCATTGTCGATAATGCGAATGATTACCTCATTTTCTAAAAGCTCTGTCTTAATTAAAATTTTTAGTGCATCCTGAGATTTTAACTGAATAGCTAAACCTGTTGACAAATCTTGTATTTCGGAGGTGATAACGCAAGTTTTTAAGGCATCTATGGCGTTCATTAGCACGTTCATAAACACCTGATTAAGCTGCCCTGCATGACATTCTACCAGGGGTAGATCCCCATACTCTTTAGTGATTTTAATAGCAGGGTAAGTTGTAGATTCTTTGAGTTGACTTTGCAACATGAGCAACGTACTTTCAATACCCTCATGAATGTCTACGGATTTTACTTCGGATTCATCTAACCGAGAAAAATTACGTAAAGACAAAACAATTTTGCGAATTCGTTCTGTTCCAACTTTCATCGACGCTAGGATTTGGCTAAAGTCTTGGCTGATAAAAGCTAAATCAATCGTATCTTGCTCTCTCCGAATCTCAGCATTGGGTTGGGGATAGTGCTGTTGATAGAGTTGCAGTAATTTGAACAAGTCAGCTTGGTATTGATTGAGGTAGGTTAAGTTGGCGTAAATAAAGCTAACAGGGTTATTGATTTCATGGGCTATGCCTGCCACAAGCTGCCCCAAGCTCGACATTTTTTCACTTTGTACAAGTTTAGCCTGAGCTTGTTGAAGTGCCTCAAGGGTTTGTTGTAGCTCTTCGGCTTTGTCACGATATTGGGCTTCGGTGGTTTGGATTGCATGAAAGAGATAAGCGTTCTCTAGGGCGATCGCAATTTGTCCGGCGAGGGAATTAAGGGTTTCTTGATCACTTTCGTTAAAGCGATAGGTGGTACTGTCCTGAATATCTAATACGCCCAAAAGCGCACCATGACTAATGATAGGAACGGCGACTTCGGAACGGGCAAGGCTTGATTGGGGTATCGAGGTAGGGCAATGGGCGAGGTCATGACAAACTTGAGGCTGAAACTGGCGGGCAGCGATCGCCACCAAACTATCTTCGCTCAATGCAATAGGATGATCAACAGTGTCATCTACATCAGTTTCATCTACATCGTCAAATTTGCCTGCGCTGGCTCGGCGCTGCAACTGAGCCGTGACCTCATCCCATAAATAAATTTGCACATAGTTCACGGCAAAGCCTTCTTGTACTAACTTTGTAGCCTCTTGCAAAAGGCGATCGCTATCCAAAATCGACTTAGAAAGTTCGCTGACTGCAAAAGTGATATATCGGCTTCCTTCCAGTTCAACAGTGCGGTCTTCTAGTCTTTTTAAGAGTTTTCCGACCTGTTCCGCCATCATATTAAAGTTGGCACTTAATATCCCAATTTCATCTTTCGACTTAATTTTGACCCGTGCCGCCAGATTACCCTTGGTAAATTGACTCACTCCCTCAGCGAGATGACCTAAGGGGTTGGACAACCAGCGGGCAACAATGAGCGCTGCGATCGACACAATGAGAGCAATGCTCAGGGCAAGGGCGATCGTGGCTTGCACAGGGGCCTGGATGGGAGATAAAAACACCTCTTCGGGCTGAGAAAAAGCCACAAACCAGGGCTGGGTTTTAAGCCGAACAATAGCAACTCGCTTGTAGCGATCGGGTGAACTAGGAATGTGAGTGGTGACGTAAGTAGGGGGACAGTTTTGGCTGAGTGGGCAGATCTGATTCAGAGCGTGCTCGAAGTCGGGTTGATGGGTAGTAAGTTGGTGGGCGGGAAAGTCGGGAAGACGCTCTTGTTTTTGCAGAAGTCTGATTCGTTCGGGTGCCAGTGGAATCAAAGACTTGAATTGCTGACTAATGGGGCTACCATCCACGATATGAATGTGATACTCATCTAAAACCACCACAAAAGATTGAGAACCCGCCAGGTCTTGGCTTTGGCGAACAATCTGTTGCAGAGCGAGCGCATTATAACGAACAGCCAAGACTCCCAAAATGGCTCCAGATGCATCTCGCACAGGGCTACTAAAATAAATGCTGGCGGTTCCATCTTGGCGAGACTGAATCCGAACGGCTGAGGCATAAGCAGACTTTAAGGCTAGCGGTTGCCAAAAAAAGTCATCATTTACCCTATTTCGCTGGATATCATGCTCATAAGTATCAAAAACTGTAATTCCCTGTAGATTCAATAGCGAATAAGACAAAATGTTGGACGGATCTCGCTGAGCTAAGCTCCAAAAGATAGCGGCAGCTTCCGTAGCTTCTGGACTTTCTGCTTGTTGCTCCGGCGATAATTGAAGATATCTGATCACCCCTGGAAGTTGAGCTTCAACTCGAACGGTCGCTAGGTTAGTTTGAATAAAACTATCAAGCCGCAGGGCAGTTTGACTGGCGGCTGCAAACAGCGCTTGGTTGGCATTTTGAGTCATGACAGCAGTTGTACTCTGCCGATTTACTCCTGTGAGTAGAAGGATTGGCAGCAGAGAAACTACTAAAAAAGATAGGATTAATTTCGATCGCAGCGAATCAAACTTGACTGATCGAAATTTCATCAGGAGAAGGGCTATAAAAGAACTTTAGTCATCAGAAAGCGACCTGGGTCACGCTCAGAATGCCCAACCAGATTATTTTTTAATCAAGCGAATGGAGAGTACCGGGCTCGAACCGGTGGCCTTTGCGGTGCGATCGCAACGCGCTACCAACTGCGCTAACCCCCCAGCGGCTATCATTTTAGCTTAGTCTTTAACCTCTGGTTTTTCTCTGCCCAAAAATACTTGCAGTACGCGGTCAAGCTCTAACTCTGAAAGATAATCGACAGCCCAATTTGATTGTCGCTGCATCATATGATAAGGGTAAGAATTTGCTACTCCTACTACTTTCATCCCAGCGCGTTTGCCTGCCTCAATGCCAGCAAAGGTATCTTCAATCACCAGGCATTCTTCGGGTCGCAGCGCCAGCCCAGGATTCTGTTGATTAAGGCGATCGACGGCTAGTAAATAGCCTGCGGGGTCGGGCTTGCTGGTTGTGATATCATCTCCTGCGACTATCACACTAAAATATTGAGCCAAGTCTAGGCTAGTTAATACCCATTCAATTTCGGCACGGACTGCCCCACTAACCACTGCCATTGCCAGGTTTGCGACTCGAATCTTAAAAATTAGATCGGTTAGACCTGCATAAGTAGGAACTGTTTCGAGGGATTCAATCTGCTGTTGATAATAGCGGGACTTCCGTGATACCAGTCCGGTTAAATAGTCATCGCTGACTACTCGTCCTCGCCGCAAAAGCAGATCGTGCAAACAGGCGCGATCGCTCCGCCCCAGGCATACCTCTCGAAACTCATCCGGATTCGCCTTGAGATTTTCTTCAACCAAAATTTGTGCCAGCAGCTTCTCATGCAACGGCTCATCGTTAATAATTACGCCATTGAAATCGAACAATACTGCTTTGAGCATAGGACGGCAAAAAAAGAGAGACAAGTTCGATCGATGATTTCACCTGAGATGAAAGAATTATAACTTTCTGTCAATTCATTAAAATTAGTAAAGCTGTAAGATATTCAGCACAAAGATCACTGTTTAACTAAAGATCACTGTTCAACTTAGATGCATTGGGCGATCGCTTATGACACCTCGGAAAGACACCATATTTGAGCAGTTCTTGGCTCCCTTCTTCAAGACTTTTTTACTTGACTCAGAAGAAATAAAAAAATACTACGAGAGTCGAGATTGGGAAAAAGAGAGCGATCGCTTTCGTCAACCCAATTTTGAGTACCCCAAATACTATGCCCAAAATTTCCATGGCATTGAAGATGGCTACTTAAATCTAGGAGCCGCCTTTTCCTATGATCCGATCACCCAACACGTTCTACCCCCTAACGAATTATGGGTGCGTCAAGAGTTAATAGAACGCATTCGTTGCCAGCCACGACGCATTTTAGATTTAGGCTGTGGAACGGGTTCAACGACACGCTTGCTCAAACAAAAATTTCCTAATGCAGAGGTCATTGGGGTCGATCTGTCGCCTTATATGCTAGCTGTGGCAGATGATAAAGCTCGTCAGGCAGGCTTGGCGATTCAGTTCCAGCAAGGTAAAGCCGAGCAACTGACGTTTGCTGACAGCAGCTTTGATCTAGTCACCGCTTCACTATTGTTCCATGAAATACCGCCCGCCATTTCCTGCAAAGTCTTAGACGAAGGCTTCCGGCTGCTGAAGGCGGGTGGAGAGGTGTTGATTTTAGATGGCAACCAAGCTACTCTCCGCCAAACCGAATGGCTTACCCAAATTTTTGAGGAGCCCTACATGCGCGCCTATGCTCAGGGCAGCGTAGATGCTTGGATGGGGATGGCAGGGTTTGGCGATGTGCGAACAGAAAACGTGTGGGGTGTGCATCAGGTTAGCCGGGGCGTGAAGCCTTTGGCTAATTCATCTCCTGAGCCAACAGTGGGTTTTGAATCTGTCTGGACTGCCGACCCGATTCCACAAGCTGCTTAGCTGTGCGCCAAGGCAAACCTAAGTCGCTAGTTTACGGTTTCCCTTGGCGATTACTTTGCTGTTCCATCTGCGAATGGCGATCGCTGTCCGCACAGTTGGGGGCAAGTACCCGCCGCCTAACAACGCTTCATCTGAAGTCTCTTCAAAGGCAGGACGCAAGTTCATGCAAAGCTGAAGATCGTTGAGATGCGGCTCCAGTTCTAGCGCCCGCTGAATTTCGGCAGCCGATTGAAAGCGATCGCGCAAGGAAACCTTCAGCATTCGGTCTAGTACCTTGCCAAAGTGGTCACTGACGGTTGCCATGTTCTGCCAACATACGTCGCCCGTGGCAAAGTCGTAGGAAAATTCCATGGGCGGCTTGCCTGTGAGCAGGTACAGGCAGGTTACTCCCAATGCAAAAATATCGCTGGCATAGGTTGGACGCAGTGCCAACTGCTCGGCAGGCGCAAAGCCTAACGTGCCCACGAACTGAGTAGTTGAGGTACGCTCGGTTACCCTGTTGGAGTCAACAAAATGTTCTTTGACTGCCCCAAAATCAATCAGCACTAGTCGACCATCGTCTTGCGATCGCAAGATATTAGGAGGTTTGATGTCTCGATGAATGACTCCATGCTGGTGAATGTAGGTTAAAACAGGCAATATTTCTAGTAAAAAGCGCTTTACTTCTGTCTCGGAAAGTGTTCCTTCCCGTTTCACCTCTTTTGCCAGAGTCCACCCCTTGACATACTCTTGCACCAGATAAAATTCATCATCTTCCTCAAAATAATCTAACAAGCGAGGAACTTGGGCATGGCTACCCAGTTGCCCTAAAATGGTTGCTTCTCGCTCAAAGCGTTGCTCAGCGCGCCGTAAGGTCAGGGGGTTACTCACCTTTGGGCAAAGCTGTTTAATGACGCAGAGAGGCGAACCTGGGAGGTTAGCATCTTGAGCTAAAAAAGTAACGCCAAAGCCGCCGCGACCTAAGACTCGATGAATGCTGTAGCGATCGTGAAACAGTTCACCAGACCCGCACATCTGACCCAGTTGAGTTCGATGTTGAGGCGAAAAACGCAGACTATCCAGCCTTGCAACTGATGGATTCATGGGGCTTCCAAAATTCAGGGGAGTAGACACAATCTTGGATGGCTTGAAAAACGAAGATGCAATTTATGCCGAGCAGTTTGACTTGACTCGGATCAGCTTCTAAGAAAGATCTTATTTGCCTTCTAGTTCAATTAAAGGGCTAGATTTAACCATAAAACTATTGTCAAATTGTCTCGTTAGAACCCTCTAATTAGCATCAGTAGTTTTTGCAAGCCTATAAAGACACCGTAAAGTAAGATCTATCAAAATATTTCCTAGCACCCGATGCACAAAGCCTGTAAGCAATTTTGGAACACACCCATGAGTTAGCCAAAACTCATGAAGATTTTATTCTTGCACAAATTGCCAAAAATCTGCGACATCGTAACCTAAATCGGTCAGCATTTTTCTTAAAAGCGGCAGGCTCAAGCCGATAACATTACTATGACAGCCTTCTAGCTTTTCAATAAACAAGCCGCCCCGTCCTTCCAAGGCAAAGCACCCTGCACATTGTAGGGGTTCACCCGAAGCCACATAGGCAGCAATTTGGCGATCGCTCACGTCTGCAAAAAAGACTCGTGTCACTTGCGATTGCACTAGGATTTGATTCTGCGTTTGATCGATCAGGACGTGCCCTGTGTAAAGTTCACCGACCTGACCCCGCATCTGTTGCCAGCGGGCGATCGCATCTGCTGCATCAAGGGGTTTACCATAAATTTTGCCACCCATCGCCAAAACCGAATCGCAGCCCAAAATCAACGAATCAGAAAACCGACTGAGCACAGCCTCAGCCTTACCCCTCGCCAAAGTTGTGACTAACTCAGAAGGTTCGCTGATCTGCACCCGCGACTCATCAAAATCGCTGGGACACACAAAGGCGGCAATCCCGGCTTCGTTCAGCAATCGTCGTCGGGCAGGAGAAGCAGAAGCCAAAATAAAAGGAATCATTGCTTGCAAAATATTACTTGTAGATAAAATAGTTACTTATAGGTAGGATAGAGCGCCGATCGAAAATAAGAGCTTTTGGGCATTGCTGAATGAAAGACGAATCCTCAAAGCCCTTTCCTTCCTATGATGAGTCGGAAAAAGATGCAGCGTGAGAATTCTCGCGTCTCTTACTACAGATTGTTGGGTGCAAAATGAAGGTTTTGTCTCGTCGCTTTTCTAGAAACAAAACCCTCAGCCTTTACTAGCACAATTCAAAAATTAGCCTGCAACAATTGGGCTTACTCGGTTTCACCAAGATCAAGTTTCACCAAGGTCAATAGGAAGTGCTACTTTTTCCTCGATCGCCACTGACTCTACTGGAATTGCGGTAGATTCTAACAGCGGTATTGATGCCGCAGGCAGTTGAGCAGGTTTAGGAACCTCCAATGCATCCCACTTTTGTTTCAGATGCAACACTAACTCTGTGCCAAAGAAAGCAGTGCTGCTGACCAAAACAGCATCGTAGGTGAAAGTTAGAGCATTTTGCAGAAAAATGTAATGCATAACTCTACGGGATAATGAATGTTACTTATTATCAACCTTCCATGAGTTCAATAAACCAGTCGTCGCCCACGAGTTCATCAAAATTAGGATCGACTTTGGCTTCTTTGCGGTACTTAGGATTCAGATCGATCGCCCTTTGCAAGCTTTCCAACGCTAAATCAGCTTCGCCTTGGGTGGCGTAGCAGCACGCTTTGTTGTAGTAGGCGCTGGCGTAGTCGGGCTTGATTTTAATGGCGCGGTTGAAACTGGCGATCGCTTCGTCGTCTCGCTTGAGTTGCATTTGCACATAGCCTTTGGTGTCCCAGGCTTTATGGGAGTCGGGCTTGAGTTGGGTGACTTTTTCGAGGGAGGCGATCGCCTCAGGGTAGCGCTCTAGCTCAACCAGAGAAAGGGCACGATTGAGCCAAGCAACGGCATCTTCTGGCTGGAATTGGGTAGCGCGATCGAATGCCACAAAAGCCTCTTCAGGGCGTTGCAGGCTGCCCAGAACCACGCCTCGATTCACCCAGGCTTCAGGATAGTCGGCGTGAATTTCCAGGGCCTTGTCGAAGGATTCTAGGGCGGCTTCGGGGTTTTTGATGCGGCTGAAACTGATGCCTCGGTTAAGCCATGCTTTGGCATCTTGGGGATGGAGTTCGACGGCTTTATTGAGGGCTGCGATCGCTCCGTCGTACTGCTTTAGCTCTCGCAGCAGAATCCCCTGGTGATACCATGCCGCAGCATTATCAGGTTGAAGCTTAAGGGCTTGCTCATATGCCGCAATGGCCTCGGCAGGTCGTTTGAGGGCTTCGAGCGCCATGCCTCGGTTCATCCATAGCGTCGGGTCGTTGGGCTCAAGAGCGACGGCTTTGTCGTAGAGGGCGATCGCAGCTGCGGCATCACTGGCAGCCAGGGCATCGGCTTGCTGCATGTAGTCGGCAGCAGTGTAAAACAGTTCGGGCTGGCTGGCTTGCAGGATTGCTAGTTGCTCGGTTATACGCTGGAGAGTATGTTGCACGTCTGAAGCAAAAGAATCCGCGAGAAACTGGGGTGAGACTTCACTCAGCTTTTTCAGGATGTTGTCTTTCTGCATTTGGGCTTCATTTTGAAGAGCGTTCAGTTGCGCGGTAATTTCGGCTTCAAGTCGGGTTAGGTTTTGCAAACTCAGGGCTTTTTGTTCTTCAGCACTAGATTGGAAGCCAGCCAGTTGGTCGGCAAAACGGGCTTCCACTTTTTCCAGGTTTTGCCGAATTTTTTCTCGCTGAGCCTGTACGTCTGCTTTAAGGGACGTGAGTTGAGCCACCAATTCGCCTTCGGAGCGATCGAGATTATTAAGAATCAGGTCTTTGCGTTCTTGGCTGCCTGTTTGAATTTGAGTGAGTTGGCTGCTGAACTCGGTTTCAAAGCGTTCGATCATTTGCCGCAGGTCTTCTTTCTTCGCCTGTACGTCTGCTTGCAGATCGGAGCGGCGAGCGGTGAACTCGGTTTCGATGCGGTCTAGAATTTGGCGCAGATCTTCTTTTTTGGCTTGGGCTGCGGCTTGAAGTTCCATTTGCTGCTGAACAAACTCGGCCTCAAGACGATCGAGGTTTTGCTGAATCGCGGCTCTCTGGCGCTGAGTGTCGGCTTGTAAATCGTTGAGGCGATCGCTAAAACCTGCCTCCATCCGTTCTAGGGCTTTTTGAACTGCTTCTCGTTGCGCTTTCGTATCAGATTGAAGCTCAGATTTTTGCTGATTAAAGTCAGCCCTGAGATCTCCTAAACCTTGGCGGATGGTATCGCCTTGGGTTTGAGCATCTAGGCGCAGGTCGGTTTGTTGCCTGGCAAATTCTGCTTTAAGCTGCTCCAGGCTACGACGAATAGCATCGCGCTGGGTTTGGGTATCTGCTTGAATTTGAGTGAGTTCTGCGGTCAGGTCTTCCCGCACGGTTTCAAGCTGGCTAAAGACCTGATCTTTTCGTCCGATCGCGCTCTTCTGCAAGCTGGCGACTTGGGCTGCAAAATCTGTCTCTAGAGTTTTCATTAAGTCTAAAGTCACGGTCTGCTGCTGCCGAACTTGCTCTTCTGCTTCTTGACGCAATTCTTCTAAGTAAGGCAACAGATGAGTGACCAAATTACCCAATTGGCTGACCGTCAGTTCTTTCTGCTGTTGCGCTTCATCGTGCAGATCAACCAACTGATGAGCAAAGGTTGCTGCGGATTCATCTAACGCCAATAAGCTTTGGTCTTGCCGAGACTGCACCACGCGCTGAATATCTGATACTTGAGTCGAGAAGCTTGTTTCTAGTGCGCCTAATCTTTCCTGGGCTGCTTCTAACTGCTGCTGCAATAGCTCTGCACTTTGCTGCTTCCGTTGAGAAAATTCTGCAACCAGATCTTCCAGCTTCTCTTGTTTATCCACCAAGTTCTTCTGAAAACCGTCAGCTTCATCACCCAAATCAGCGGCGTACTCTTCGTACTCCTGAAGCATTTTTTTGATTTCTAACTTAGAGTTTGCAATCTGGCTTTCTAAATCTCCTAGTTCGCCTAAATGAGCCTGTACAATTTCGGTGACTTCTCGAATCACCGATCGCCGCAGTAGGTAGAGAGCCGCGATCGCCCCGGCAACCATCAGGGCAAAAACGCCCAGCATCACATTAAACACAGTCGCTGTGCGATCGAGCCGATCCAGTTTTTCCTGCTCTTGCACCGACAAAGAGGATTGGGCAATTACCCATCCATCATCCACAACTGCCAATGCTTTTGCTCCGCCCATCTTCGTTCCTCCCCACATCCCTCCCAACAGCAGCAAAAGAACTACGCTGCCCTGAGTTGTCCTTTTGAGGATTTCTGAATTATTCCGCTTCATGCAGCCTTCCTCTTCGTCTGGTTTGGTCTGGGGGTGAGATACATCCTCTTGCGGGTATCTCGAAAAGCTCACTTAATCTTCTCAAGGGTAATCAAAATTTTGACTGATGTTTGAAGGCAAGATGGATCTTTTGGGCTGCTGTTGCCTTTAAGAGGTTAGTAGTCCTGGGCTTCTTGCGAAAATAAGCCAAAAATAGGTCCTAAAATTGCCCCAAACACAAAACCGCCAGCGTGTGCCCAGTAAGCAATACCACCATTTTCCATCCCAATATTAGTCGTAACGTTGAGGCTGCTCACGCTATAAAAGGCTTGTTGAATAAACCAAAAGCCCAAAAATAGGTAAGCTGGAACCCGGAATGCAAAAAATGAAATGAGCGTAAGAATTCTAACTTTTGGGAAGCGGATGACGTAAGCACCTAAAACTCCAGCGATCGCTCCACTTGCGCCCAACGAGGGAATGGTCGACGACTGGGCAAAATACCACTGCGTCAGCCCTGCCAAAACCCCACACAGCAGATAGAACACCAAATAGCGCAACCGTCCCATCTGTTCTTCTAAGTTATTGCCAAAAACCCACAGGTACAGCATATTGCCGCCCAAATGCAGCCAGCCCCCATGCAAGAATTGCGACGTAATCAGCGTTGACCATTCTGGAAAACCTCCAGGCACAGGTTGACCTTGCAAACTGCGAGTCAGTTCAGCCGGAACGACGGCAGCAGTATAGAATAGCGCATCTAACGCTTGGGGGGTGAGAGTAATTTCAAATATGAACACTAGAATGTTCAGAACAATCAGCCCATAAGTGACATAAGGCGTAATGCGGATTGGATTGTCGTCGTTAAGAGGAACCACTAGCGCTACCCTCAAAAATTAATACTTCAATATCCTACGGGAAGACAGGCAAATTTTTGTGACTTGATATTAAAAACGCCCTGACTCTGGCAATTCTCCGCAAGACGGCAAAGCCAAACGCTCCAGCCCCGAAGTCATCCATAATCGACGTTCTTCGCTGCGATCGATCTGTAGAAGCCGAATGGTTGTTCGTGCTCTGCATGTGAGAGCTAGTAAGCAAGCTTGCTCTGAAATCATGCGCCTCAACGAACTACTACGAATTTGGGGTGGTGGAGATTTGGTAATATCGAGATACTGCGATCGCTCATAACATGGATACAAATCAGCTAGAGTCGGTGGTTCAATTGATTAAAGCGTTGTCAGAAGCGGAACAGGCAACGGTGCTACGTTTGTTGATGCAAGATCGGTCTGCCCAAACGGAGCTAGTGGGGGATGTGGAGCAGCATCCTAGGGCATACGAAGGTCAGTATCAGATGTCGTCTGATGAGTTTTATCGGCAGTTCCAGGCTGGGGAGTTGGGGGACTCGGCTGATTTTTTTGAATGGAATACGTATTACGAAGTGTTGATGGAATCTCAGGCTGCTTGAGATGAGTCTGAAGGACTATGTTGCACAGGTCAGGGCAAGGCTGGGCGAGAGTGACATCTGGGCGAGAGTGACATAGTGCGATCGCCCTCCATCTCGCATCCCTCCCCACCCCCACCGAAGCCCAAAAAGCACTAAGCACGACCGCCAATACGATCGCCCTCAGCGTCACCGGAGCCATCTTTGCCATGCTGAATGATGGCGATCGGGATGAAGATGATGACAAAACCGAATAAGCAAACGCGATCGTCCTCCTCTCCGTCTTTCAAGACGACTGATAAAGACGCTAAAAAAGGGCGCAGCCTTCGCCACGCCCTTTCCAAAATCGATCGCCCGTTCAACTACTGAACAGTAATCTTACCTGCCATGCCAGCACCCCGGTGAGGAGCACAGTAGTAGCTAAAGGTTCCAGTTGTATCGAAGGTGGCTTCGTAAGACTCGCCAGGAGAAAACAACATAGCGCTATGGGACTTGTCAGCCAAAGCTTTGTCTTCAAACATGATGTTGTGGGGAGGCAGCTTGTTGTTGACCCACTTAATGGTGTCGCCTTGCTTAATCGTTAAAGTCGAAGGCTCAAATGCCAACATGCCAGAGTCTGCACCCATTTTGACGGTGAAAGTTTCAGCAGCAGCAGGCGCAACCGCCATAAGCAACGTGCCTGCAACCAACACCATCATGCATAGTGCCAGACTCAAACTCCGAGAGATGAGAGTGGTCAGTTTCATGGAAATACCTCGAAAAACTAAGTTGAATTTGTTCCTAGATAAATTTTATCTTGGTTTATCTCAAAAACTAGGCTTCAAAAAGAAGGGATTCCCCAACCTGGGGCTTTTTGGGCGGCTCGTAAAACGAAGGCTGAGAGATTCTCTAAAGTTGCTTGATCCATCCATTTTTCACTGATTTGGCGGCACCCATAAGACTCTTCAGTGCCGTCATACGACATGGGTTGTCTTAAGTAGGCGACTAGGCTGTTGATGTTATCGCGCGGCGGCGTGGCTCCCCGTAGGGCTTCCAATGACAAAGAGACTAACGGATCGGGCAACGTTGCCCCGCCAACATGGCAGTTTTTGCAGCTATCCTCAAACAACCGTTTGCCGATCGACAAATCTGCTGCCGAGAAGGGACGGGTTTCGCCTTGAGCATCGATCGCTAAAGGGACGGGTTCCCTCACATCTAGATATCTCAAAACATAAGCTTCCAAAGAATCTGCCTGAGCAGCAGGAATTCCTAGAAATAGAAAGACCGTTGCTAAGGCAATCGCCCTGCCCCAAAATCGTCGCCAAATCAAAGAAATCAGCATGAATGAAGTTTAGTAATAGATTTTGCCGCCGCCCCATTTGTCGCCCACCACTTTGGGCTGAAGCAGAATGTGTCCAGCGATCGCCACCAGATCATCTTCTGTCAAGTTCCGCATCTTAGGAAAGATGTCGGTACTTTGGGTGCTAGGGTGTAGCTCGGCAATGGATTCCAGACCATCATAGGTGGTCGGGTTTTTCATATAATCGACCAAAGAGTCGAGATTGTCGCGGCGAGGGGTTGCCAGTGCCAAAGACTCTGGCTCTAGCCCCACGTTGGGGTCGGTCTTGGTGACTCCACCCGCATGGCACTGACCACAGGCATAATTAAACAAGCGCTTGCCCGCCGCCACCTGCTTGAGATTAAGGGTGACTGTTCCTCCGGCTTCGTTCAACGCTACGGTTCGAGTCGCCGCATCTAATTCAGCAGCGATCGCTCCCCCCGTAAACATCTGGAAGGCAAGGAATACAGCGACCACAACTAGCCCGATGCATTTCTTAAACATGGTTCTCCTTCAAAACGTCCTCAAGATCGGATGTTCAACATTATGAGTCCAACACAGCGAAGCTCAATCTCTGCCATCGTATAGGATTCAGCAGATTGAGCCTACTCTCAATATCATGCCACTGAATGGACGCTTTCCCAAGACGAAATAATGACCAATTGACCGACTGCTCGCCAGATTTGATCCCTGCTTCTAAGCGTCTGGCTCGTCAGTCAATGTACTCATTTCCCCAGAGTAAAAGCGACTCTCTAAAACCTGACTTAGCGGGTAAGGACATAGCAACGGAAAAGTTTGCTTGGGCAGGTCAGTTTCACCCATGGCTAGATCTTTGCCATTTTCGTAGGCTTCCGGCAACGTATCTGCTAAGGCAGACTTAAGGCTAGGGTTTTCTTTCAGAAGCCGTAAGGTATCTCGACGCTGCACCCGAATGGTTGCAAGCCAACTGCGGCTTCGATGTGGTTGATATTCCCACTTCAACAAATGACTTAGCAACACGCTCAAACGATTACGAAGCTCTTGGCGTTGCTGTTTGCCCAAAGATTCAACCTCATCAATTAAATTGTGTAAGTCAATTTGGCTCCACTGGCGATCGCGCAGCAAATTCACCTGCTCTTGAGTCCAGGCATAGAAATCGGTTTCGTAAAGGCTCGTGGTGGGGTTAACTTCTGGCACTTGCATCAGTTTCTAACCTCAAATCTTTAACCTCAGGAAATTCTGACTTGGGCGCAAGGTTTGTTATCGATAGTTGTTAAATTGCAACGCCATCGGATAATCCTCTTGCTTGAGGCGCTGAATGATTGCCTGAAGCTCATCTTTCGACTTTGCCGAAACCCGCACGGCATCACCCTGAATTGAAGCCTGAACTTTCGTGAATTCATCCCGAATCAGCTTCGAGATTTGCTTACCCATTTCAGCAGGAATGCCTTTTTTTAGCTTAATTTCCTGCCGAACTCGGTTGCCGCTGGCAGATTCGATTTTGCCATACTCAAAGATTTTTAAGGAAAGATTTCGTTTAGCGGCCTTTTGCTGAAGAATCGTGTGGATAGAGTCGAGGGTAAATTCGCTGTCGGTATGAACGTCAATACTTTCGGCACCTAGCTCTAAAGTAGTCTTGGTGTCTTTGAGGTCGTAGCGGGCAATGATTTCGCGGTTGGTTTGGTCAAGGGTATTGACCAGTTCTTGCCGATCGTAGTCGCTGACAATATCAAAAGAATAGGAGGATGAAGCCATGGCTATTGGGAAAATTAAGGGAATTTATAAATAATTTGTACGAGTGAGCTACAGATTAACTTGCTTCAGACTCAGCCCCATCAAGATAATAATTCCTGTGGTACCGATGCCAAACATGAGCGATCGCAACAAGGGCACATTCAAAATATAGAATACCGAAAAGAAGAATCGAGCCACGACATAGGCGATCGCCACCTGCACCGCCAAAGGACTGTCTACTTTTGTGACATACGCCATTAACGCCGCCGCTGTAAATAGTGCAAACGACTCAAACGAGTTCTGATGCGCCCAGGTTGCTCGTTTAGCATAGTCGGGCAGCTTGTCAAACAGGGCGCGTGGAGTCGCTGGATCGTACCCCACCTGAACGCGCCCCAATGCCACAACCAGGAACGGCAGATAAACTAGCGCAGCCGCAGCGGCGATCGCATACAGTAACGTTGCGGATACAGAAAGTTGTTGCAACATGCTCGAAAAAGCCCTAAACACTATCTTGCTAAATTAGCGCACTTGGGGAACTGTCACAGATTTTTCTTCATCCCTAATTTCCAGAGCTAGGATGCAATTAGCCAGGTAGACCTATCCTTAAAATCTTGGCTTGTGGAGAGGGGTTATGAAAAAGCGCTTTGACTGGATGACGATTCCGACCGCGATCGCAATGACTATGGCGATCGCAACCTCCGGGTACAGTACCCCCGTGCAAACTCCCCTTGCTGCACCCATTAGCATCAGCGGCAATTCTGGCGGTTCTCAAGCGAGTCAATGTGGGTTCATCCCGACCGAACCCAACCAAGTGATTGTAGTCAATCAGCCTTCGCCGCTTCGGATTACCCTTCAAGGGCAAGGTCAGCCAACTCTCTGGATTACGGGGCCTTCCAATCGCTGCGTCATGGCAGACACGGCTGCTAATGGCACTATCGAAGTTCCAGGCGTGTGGGAACAAGGGACTTACTCGGTGTTTGTGGGAGACATGGCTCAAAGTGGTCAGCCTTTCACCTTATCTATCACTCAAGAAAATTAATTACTCAAGAAAATTAGTTCATGAAGCCAAGCAAAAAGGGGCGGATAGATTCCGCCCCTTTTTGAATTTTCGCAATTTAGGCTATTCGTCAATCTGCTTGGCAGAAACCTCGATCGCTTCTACGTCTACCGTTCCAGGAGGCGTGAGCCGATGCAAATGCCCCGCTTCAACCTTCAAAGGTTCACTGCAATTAGGGCATCGCATTTCTGTGCCATTAATGCCCGCCAACTCAAAGCTACAAACCGGGCAAGCTGCTTCCACTAAGTTCCGCTTTAGCCACCACCGGAAGCCAATGAAACCCAAGATTGGGGTGATAATTATTAACCCTAAAATGACCACAAAAGATTTAATAATCCAGCCTAACCCCAGAGAGCCAAGCAACCAAGCGATCGCCAAAAGCGTTAGCCAAAAGTTCAGCCCTGATAAGTTAAATTGCCGATTTCTGAAGCTATTTTGATTCATAGTGACCTCCCAGGGCTTTTGCAGTGACGTTCAACTTAGGCTCTCTCACAGGCTAATGGTTCTCAGCATAAAGCAACTTTTTCAAGATCTTGAATTCTGATGAATATCTCAAGATTGATCAGTTGAAGCTCGAGCTTCAAAAAAAGGCATTGCTGAATCAAAATATGAATCCTTCAAAGTCCCTTTCCTTTAGGAGAGGGATTTAGGGAGAGGTCTGTCTCGCTGCGTTGTCGAAACCTAACCCCTAGCCCCTTCCCTGCGAGGGCAGGGGAACATGATTTTCATATCGCAATTCAGCAGCGCCCAAAAAAAGTGTTTTAAGAAATTAGATCCACTCAGCGTTTCTAGCTAACTCATCAAGTATCTCAATTCACTCTGGCTTCCGAAACCCTAGCAACCGTACTGCACTTGATGGATCTCCTCACCTTAGGGAGTTGCGTGAAAATAAAACCCCAATGGGATGCATTGACTTATCAGCCCCCTAAATCCCTCACTCTGGGGGACTTTGACAGGTTCGGAAGTCCTCCAGAATGGGGGATTTAGGGGGCGGTTCGGGGCGTTATTTAATTGCAACTCCCTTATTGCTTTAAGGCATCTTGCAAGCGTTGAGTAAATGCTGTCTGACCAAATAAGTCTAGTGCCTGCTGCCGTAGCCATTGTCCATCACTCCGTCCTTGGCGCATCGCTTGCTGCTGAAGCATTTCGACACAGGCATGGGCGATCGCCCCCGCATTTCGGTGGGGCACCCGCCAGCCTAATGTTCCATCTTGCAATGGATCAGCCGAACCGTCGGCATCACCGGCCAATACAGGCACACCGCAAGCCATCGCTTCTAAATACACAATGCCAAAGCCCTCTTGCGAAGGCATCACATAAGCATCGGCAAGACGATAATGTTCGGGTAGGTCGGTTGTGGGCACAAACCCCGCAAACACGACGCGATCGCCCACTCCCAAATCTTTCGCTAGTTGCGCCAATCGCGGCTGATCATCTCCACGCCCAATCACCAAGTATTTGATGTTGGGAATAGACTGGGCGATCGCTCCTAACGCCCGAATCGTCATATCGACCCCTTTGTAAATATCCCCTGACCACAGTCTCGCCACCGTTAGCATCACTGTCGCATCTACCAAACCATAGCGCTCGACCAACGCCGCCGACTTTTCGCCCGGTGTAAAGCGATCGCCATCCACAGCACAGGGCATTAACCGAATTTTACGAGGGTCGAGATGGTTAGAAGCAGCAGCGCGATCGCGGCTATAGCGGCTGACCGTCCAAATTTCATCGGCTTGCTGTAGGGCGGTTCGTAGTGGGCGCGGCAATGGCTCCCACACTTCCTTGCCGTGAACGATGACGGTGTAGGGAATTTGCAAAGGCTGGCAAAGAAAGCGAACGAGGGGTGCCAAATTAATATGCCCACAGATGACCCGCTGAGGGCGGTTTTTGAGGATGTAAAAGCAGAGGGCGATCGCCATCCACAAGCGCCCCACTTGTACAGACTTGTGCTTGAAATAGTGAAAGTTCAACAGTTCAGACTGAAAAGGATGAGTGCAGTCTTGCCCATCTCTCAGCAAAAAAACGTCGGCAGGCTGCTTAGAGAAGCTTGAATAGCTGCGAAAAATATCATGTGCATAAGACTGAATGCCACCCTCTCGTTCAAAAATTTCTAGAAAGACGAATAGATTAACAGCAGCTTGAGAGGCGACCCCTTGCGGGTATCTCGAAGAGATCGCCTTTTGCTCAGTCCTAGTACCTGGCTCTATACCGACATTTTGATCTGCCTGAAAGTTAGAGGATTGCATAATGTCTTGATGAAATAACTCAATAAAATAACTCAATGAAATAACCCAGTGACAGTATGGGCGAAACCTCTGTAAAACTATCAAAGCCAAGAACTTGATAAAATCAACTCAATCACTCAGGTAAGCAAAACTGTGACAGTCAAACCGGAATGGCTAAGGGTTAAAGCACCCCAATGGGAGCGAGTTGGTGGCGTTAAAGAAATCCTGCGGGATTTAGCGCTGAATACAGTCTGCGAAGAGGCATCGTGTCCCAACATTGGCGAATGCTTTAGCGCTGGAACCGCTACCTTTTTGATCATGGGCCCTGCCTGCACCCGCGCCTGCCCCTACTGCGACATTGATTTTGAGAAAAAGCCCCAAGCCCTCGACCCGACAGAACCCGATCGCTTGGCTGAAGCCGTGCGGCGGATGAATTTGAACCATGTCGTCATTACTTCGGTGAACCGAGATGATTTGCCCGATGGTGGCGCTAGTCAGTTCGTTAAATGCATAGAGGCAGTGCGATCGCTTTCACCCAAAACCACCATTGAGGTGCTGATTCCTGACATGTGCGGCGATTGGGCAGCATTGGCGATCATTCTGCAAGCTCAGCCAGAAGTGTTGAACCACAATACTGAAACCGTGCCGCGACTCTATAAGAAAGTGCGCCCCCAGGGAGATTATGGGCGATCGCTCCAACTTATCCAGCAAACTCGCCAGCTTGCTCCATCGCTCTACACCAAATCGGGCATTATGGTGGGCTTAGGCGAAACTGATGAAGAAGTTCGTCAAACCTTGCAAGATTTACGGAATGCAGGCTGCGATATTTTAACCGTCGGGCAATATCTCCAGCCCAGCAACAAACATTTAATTGTCAAAGAGTTCGTCACGCCTGCTCAGTTTGATGCATGGCGAGCATTTGGAGAGGCGATCGGCTTTTTGCAGGTTGTGTCTTCGCCCCTGACCCGTAGCTCTTACCATGCAGAGCAGGTGCGGGAATTGATGGCGCAAAATCCTCGCTGATACACTGCCTTAATCTTAATTTGAATGCCTACTAGGAGAGTAAGCTATGAACGGGACATCCCAGCAAGTGTTGGATTCATTTGAACGCTTACCAGAAGTTGAAAAGCAACAGGTCGCTATTGAAATTTTGCGGCGTACACTCAGCGTTGAAGTTCCTCCCTTGAGCGAGGAGACGTTGACGTTAAGCGCCGAAGCGGTATTTTTGAGCCTTGATGAAGCCGAGTCAGAACCATGACCAGTAGTCCAAACCGAGGTGAAGTGTGGCTTGTTGATTTGGGCTATGTTGCAAAAGTTCGTCCTTGCTTGGTCGTCAGCACTGCTGTTTTTAGCAAGGAGCGGGCGCTGGTGACACTGGTTCCCCATACAACAAGGGCAAGAGGGACAAGATTTGAGGTTGACATTGAAGCTACGTTTCTACGATCGGGAGTCTTTGATGCTCAAAATCTAGTGACGATTCCGTATGTCAAGTTGATTAAAAAGCTCGGAATGCTGTTACCTGAGCAATTGGCACAGGTTGAGGAAGCGCTTTGTTTGTGGCTAGACTTATAACTAGCGATCGGTTTTTTGCAGGTTGTTTCGTCGCCCCTGACCCGTAGCTCTTACCATGCAGAGCAGGTGCGGGAATTGATGGCGCAAAATCCTCGCTGATGTTAAAGGTATGATTTATGTGAGGTTTGGAGAGGTAAAAGCGATGTCAACCCTTGAGCAAATCGAGGCAGCAATTCAACGCTAACAGTACAGACTCTTTGCAGTAAATCCATAACGTGTTCTTTGTAGTCAGCAAATAGTAAAAGGTTTTCGCTTTCATGCCCATATCCGCTGCACTGAATATGCATCAAACTTTTTATCAGTGCTAATAATGATGAGAGAGTGATTGATTGCCTGTGAAATCAACATTCGATCAAATGGATCGCCATGATGCAGCGGTAGGTAACGCACTTGAACCGTGTCGGCAAAAGAGATAGGCAGCAGGAGAATATCTGAACCCTCAATCTTGACTCCAATGGCTTCATAGCTTTGCTGAAGAAATAGTTTACCAATTTTTAATTTAATTGAGATTTCCAAAGGCTTGCAATACTGAGATAAACGAGATCAGCCGTATCAATCCGATCTCTTAGATCAACAAGGAGTTTAATATTATTCTCGGTTAGCCAGATAAAGGTATGAGTATCTAAAAGAAAAGCACTCATTCCATATATTCCCTAAAATCTTCGAGAGGTTCATCAAAGTCATCAGGCAATGGCAAAACAAATGTGCCTTCCAAAATACCCGATCGGCGTTTCTTCTGGGGTAGGGTTTCTTTGGAAATATCTGCTGAATAGTTGTTAATTAGATAGTTAGCATAATGCAAAATCTCTTTTTTAAGAGGTTCTGGCATTTTAGCAATAGCCTGAAGAATCTCTATGTCAGTTGTCATGAATACTCCGTGTTACATAACTCCTTAAGTTGTCCAGTGGCTCATCCTGACTTTGAATTACTTTTGATTATCTCTGATGCTCTACTGTATCCGGCATTTGTTGAACGATCGCCATCGTCTTAATGCTGACAGTGCAAACGCAAGGGCAAATTCTTCTTTACTATTCTTCTTTACTATAGTGAGGCTGCCGAACCGTCATGGGTTTGACCTCGTTTCAACGTTACCCATAAATTCTGACCTACAGCCTCTTGGTCATAAAAATACTGTTTGGATCTTCCCTATATGTGGAAAAAGGCGCACAGTTCTCAAAACCGTATTTCGCGTATAAATTGTGCGCTGGTTCAAAGAATGGCATTGAGCCAGTTTCTAGACTAATACGCCGATAACCTCGCAGCTTCGCTTCGTTCAAAATATGTTGAAGGAGCATCGCTGCAACGCCCTTTCCTCTATAGGAGATAGTTGTACGCATCGACTTAATTTCGGCATGATTTTTGTCCAATTCTTTCATTGCACCACAGCCGATCAGGCGGCTATCATCCCAGACCGTCCAAAATGTGATTTCCGGTTTTCTCAACCCTTCTAAATCAAGAGCGTGCTTACTTTCAGGAGGCGAAACGGATTTCATTTCTCTGATGTGCTCCTCAAGAAACTCAGCAATCTCAGAGCCAGAAAGATCGTCAATCTTTATTTCCACTTATTGCCTCACTTCTACCATGTTCCACTTATCTTTACCTTGCATTCCCAACCATCATCAAGCGATCGCCCACCATCAATCACTCAAAAATACTTGTGTCAAAGCCGCCTTTGCCTTTATGCTAATCGACACTGGTTTTTCGATACCAGTAGACAGGCTTAAGGTGAGGACGCTGGCTAGAAGTGTTGACGCACAACTAACCAGCTAACCTGACTTTCTGAGTAAGCAGAAAGCTAGGCTGTAGCGATTTTATCGTTTCACCTCGCTAATGTTACAAGTGGTCTAGGAATACCACGCCTTAAGCTTTTCTTCTCAACCCCATACATTAGCGAGGGAAATAACATGACTACAGAGTTCAACGAACTGCTGCCCGTTTCGCACGGAGATAAAGCGCAGGTGTGGATAGTCGGGACACGAGAGCAGGTGACGCATTTAATGAACGAGTTCTACGTGAAGAAGATCGCCAGCGATCGCCTTCATTTCACGCCGATTGTTCCTGCACCCTTTGCCAATGGCAAGTACATGACCGTCTTTGTGAGATAAGCAGAACAACAGAGGGCTACGGTATAGACACCGTAGCCCTTTAGCAATTAGATGGGAAGCCCCGCGCTCTATCCGCATCGGATGAGCGTCGGGATGTGAGATAGAACCTACAGATCTAAGGCAAAGTTTCATCTATTCAGGAAAAGTTTTTATATCGGCCGCTATCTTCTCATGCTTCGCGTTCTCAAACTTCTCTAAATACTTACTAATCAACTGAAACTCATCAGAAGAAGCCGCTGAACGATATTCGTCTTGAAATTCCTCTATGACTTCTGCTCCAAGTTGTGATTTCCAGAAGTAATAGAAATTAAAGTATGTTCTCCCAAAACCAAGCTCTAGCTTAGCTTCACCATTAACGGCTTCAGCTATACCCTTCTTTGCAAAAGTGTCGTTTGCCGGGTCATCGTCATCATGAAGTTCAAACCGCCAGGTTTTACGGATGATACCGTTATGCACCTTATCGAGCAGCGTTTGCATATTCTCTAGCCTTGGGTCTTTCATCGTAAAACTTTCCTGAAAATCTGAGTTCTCGGTAGCATTATTCCCAGACAAAGCATTCAACTCTAATAATCGCTCTCTTGCTTCTTCTAAAAGACTTACCAGCTTGGTATCCTCTAACTGAGTAACAAACTGCGTCTCCAGTAATTCCACTAAGTTGTCATAGAGTTCTCTACCTCTATGAAGGTTTTCAGGTTTTTTCAGCAAATCAAAACCTGCACTCAAGGTTTCGATCGCCAATTGATAGTTTTTTTGACTACAGTGATGCTCGAATGCATCAACATAATCTGCTAAGTCATCTTCCCAAGTCCAATTCTCTAGCCAATCTCCTTCCACATCATCGACATACAAATGAATATGGTCTGAGCCATAAGTTTGCTTGTCTTGCTGCAACTGTTGGGATGCTTGCAGAAACTTTCCTTCGGCTTCAATAGCTGGTTGATGAGAAGTAACTCTATCAAAGTTCATGGAGTTTAACCCGGAAAAGAAAGAGTAGAAACGAAGCTATCTTGACTATCCCTGCTCTCTTTCAAGATAACATCTGCCAAAGAGGACACATCCTCTTGGCAAGTCACCTCAGCGCTATGGCTAATCAGCAAAGCACGTTCAACGCCCCAATAAGAGCAAGTTTTGAGCCATTTTTGCTGTTTATCTATGAAATCTGGATTACGCTGATCATTTTTATAAACAGGAATTCCCTTAAGTTGTACAAAAACTGGGGAAAGTTTGCAGGGAACATAACTAGCTAGTAAATCAGTTGCCATTGATAAATCAAGAATGTACCGACGTGAGGCACATCCATTTGGTCTTGTATTGAGTTCTTGAGTTAGGGATAGAATTAAAGCCTGGTCACTTGCTTGTTGCTCTCCACCCACGAGTTTTTTCATCCATATCTCCAATTTAGAATCTTCGTTGCTAAACCAGTAAGGAAAAATCACGCTGTACCAATAGCGTTCAATCAAACTCGTAGCTCTTCGTTCAAAAAACGTCTGCATCTCGTCGGTGAGATTTAGATACGGTTTAACCTCGTATAAGTAGGTTCTAACGTCATAGTAAAACTCATTGAGAAACTCCATTAAAAACTGCTTCTGGTCAAGGAGTTCATTCTTGTATCCCAGCAAAGCATTTCCGATTTCTTTAATCCGTTTCACTAATCTAGGTTCTATTCGCAGCGCATCTTGTTTTAACCCTTGTAGCCTGGGCTTAATTTCATTTGCGCGTAATTTAACTCTGTCTACCGTCAATCAAAACCCCTTTTTGAAAACCTGAACATGAGTGGGCAGAACAACCTGCCCAGCAAGAACTAGTCTAGATGCAGAGCTTTGAGCATATGATACGTGATCAAAAGCTGAGTGATTGCCAGCGGATAGCTTTGCAGCGTTTCTCCCGTTGTTCCAATCACCTTCCCAATCTCTCCATTCCCCTCCAAGCTACAGAACTTACCCAGGTAAGGAACTTCGCTGCACAACATGCGTTCCATTTCCCGCACCTGTTCCGCTGTAGCATGACCATCGATCGCCAATACATCGACAGGTTTACCCATATCTCGCTGTAGCTCTAACCGCACGGCTGAACTCAAATCACTCCCTTCGGGCAGAATTTTATTGAGTTCGGGGTGAGGCAAAGTCGGACGCAATACTAAGTTTACATTAAGCATCAAATCAGTTTGCTGGGCGTTATCAGCCGGTGGGTAGAAGGTCGCCACCATGTCAGCCCACTGCCGCTGCGGACGAATGTACGCTTCTGAGTCATGCTCTCGTTTCCGCATTTGCTCTAGCACTTCGGCTTCGGTGTAGCCTCGTTTGCGCGTGTCCCGCTTCACTTTCCAGGCAGTGCGCAAAGTTTCGGGAGGTGCCAGATAAACCTTCACGTCGTAGCTGTCTCGCATTCCTCGCGTCGAGTAGCCTAACAGCCCTTCAACAATGACAAATTTGCTGGGCTTGATGTATTCGGGGGCATCAAACCCGCCTGTGGTGTGGTTGTAAATGGGCTTGAGGATGGGTTGCCCAGTCCGCAGTAAGGCTAAGTGCTGCTGAATAATGTCTAGATAATTGCAGTCGGGGTGCAGCGCAGAAATGCCCATCTCGGCTCTCTGGGTGCGATCGTAGCGATGATAGTCATCGGTGCAAATGGTGGTGACGTTTTCTTCACCCAAAACTTGAGCAATTCCTTTAGTAAGAGTGGTTTTACCCGCAGCGCTATCGCCAACAATACCAAGAACAATGGGGCGATCGGACATAATTTTCCTCCTAGAGGGGCGGGCAGTATGAATTGAGCGATCCCACTATTTTAAGGGGCGCAGGGATCGATATTAAGGTTAAGTTTCTTGAACAAAATTTCGCTAATCCCTCGGTTTGACAAGGTTTAGGGCAGAATTTCGTAATCTCACCGAGAGACTTCATGAAATTTGCACAAAGCACTGAGGAGATTGGGCATAATGGTTTTGCTGGAATTTTGAGTGGCTGAGGCATGACATCCGAATCTTTTCTAACGATTGATGAACAGCCCATCTCTGTGGGGCAAGTCATTCGATATTTACAAGCCAATCGCAAGCTAGATGGGTTTATTGGCGAAATTGTGCGCCAGTTTGTGATTGAACGCGAGCTTCAGGCACATCAGGAATTGGGCGTTAGTTCAGTGCTGGTTGAGCAAGCAGTTATTGATTTTCGGGTGCAGCAGCAGTTGCTTGATCCCCAACAGTTCCAAGAGTGGCTGGCAAGTAATGGGTTAACGTATGAGGCATTCCATGCGCAAATTGGCATGAGCTTCAAGCTGAAGAAATTAAAGGAAGAGGCGATTGCCCCGAAACTGCAAGAGTATTTTCTCGATCGCAAAGTTTTTCTCGATCGCGTCGTCCTTTCCCGCATTATTGTCGCCGAGCAGGAACTTGCCGAAGAACTGCATAGTCAACTTCAAGAAGGCGCTAAGTTTGAGCAGCTAGCCCGCGAGTTTTCCCTGACAGACGATCGCGTTATGAATGGGATGGTGGGGCCTGTCAGTCGCGGTACAATGCCGGATATCTTACGAGCCGCGATCGACCTGGCAAAACCGGGCGATGTCGTAGGGCCTTTGGGCTTAGAAGATCGGTGGGGCTTATTCCGGGTTGAAGAATTCATTCCTGCCACACTCGATGATCCCCAGCTTAATCAAAGTTTGCAGGATGAACTGTTCGAGCAGTGGTTAGGCGAAAAAATTCAACAACTCCCGATTAAGCTACAGGTGACTTAATGCTGACCAATGATCCCCTTGCTAAGACAGCGTGGGAAAGCCCTCCCCTTTGCTGGCTCAATCCTGAACAACAGTGGAAACTGAACAGTCAGGCGCAGTCTAGTAAGTTTGCGATGGGCGAGGTGGTCTGGTCTACTGACAAGCCAGGTCAACAGTTTTTGTTACTGTCGGGCAACGTGCGGCTGGTGCCTCTTGAAGGCAAGTCTACGATGCTGAAGGCGGGAGAATGGTTTGGCGATTTGTTGGGCTTGTCGGATGAATGGAAGGCACGGGCAGCCAGTAAGGATGTGGTGGTGCTGGTCTGGTCAGTAACGGATTGGGAAGCGCTGAATTCATCTGAGATTAACCAGTTTTGGACATCAGTGCGATCGCGCTATCAGCCCAACCATTCCACGGCTCCGCAACCTGTGACCGGATATCCGTTTATCTCTGGCATGAACACCGCAGCGGCATGTCTCACCATGCTTTCGCAGCATCTAGATACGCCTGTGCAACTAGACTGGATGCAGCGACAGTTGCGGGGACAGCGCCCTAAGCAAGTAGTCAATGCTAGCGAAAAGGCAGGCTTTCAACTACGGCGGTTGCTGATTGGCGATTGGAATGACTTACGCCAAACTAACTTCCCGGCACTCTTACGCTGGCAGCAGGATGAGCATTGGGTGGTGGCGTATGGGCTACGGGGCAATCGCCTCGTCATTGGCGACCCCATGAACCCTGGTAAAACCTGCGAGAGTATGCCTCGTCCTCTGGTCGAAGAATCTTGGGATGGGCAGCTTTGGCAAGCGGAACTGATTCAAAAACAAGAAAAATTTAACCTCACCTGGTTCTTGCCTGCGGTCTGGAAGTTCCGCAACCTTTTGTCCGAGGTCTTGCTGGCTTCGTTTACGTTGCAGCTTTTGGGCTTGGGCAGTCCGGTCATCACTCAAGTGGTGATTGATAAGGTGATGGTGCAGCAAAGCCTTTCGACGTTAGATGTCATGGCGATCGCCCTGCTGGGTATTGGCATCTTTGAGGCATTCCTGGGCGGTCTGCGGATGTTCATCTTTACCCACACGACTAACCGCCTTGACTTAGCCCTATCGGCACAGCTTTTCCGCCATCTCCTCCGTCTTCCCCTGTCTTACTTTGAAGCCCGTCGAGTCGGTGACACCGTAGCGCGAGTGCAGGAACTGGAAGAAATTCGCCAGTTCATGACCAGTACTGCCTTGACAGTGGTGCTCGATAGTATCTTCTCAGTCGTCTATCTGTTGATGATGGCGTACTACAGCTTGCCCATGACTGGGGTGGCGCTGGCGGTAATTCCTCTGTTTGCCCTTTTGACGTTAGTCGCCACACCCATTTTGCGCAACTGGCTCAACGAAACGTTTAACCGCAGCGCCGATAGTCAGTCATTTTTAGTCGAGACGATCACGGGCATTCACTCAGTCAAGGCACATGCCGCAGAGAAAACCTCGCGCGATCGCTGGGAAGGTCTCTATGCCCGCTTCATCCGTACAGGCTTCAAAGCCAACACCACCGCCAATATTAGCAATCACATTGGCGACTTTCTGACCAATTTCTCTGCCCTGCTGATCCTTTGGTTTGGGGCACGATTGGTGATTGATAATCAACTTACCATTGGTCAACTCGTCGCCTTTCAAATGCTGTCGGGTCGAGTGACTGGGCCCTTGCTGCGCCTGATTCAGCTTTGGCAGAACCTTCAAGAAGTTTTGCTAGCCGTCGATCGCATTGGCGATATCCTCAACACGCCCCCCGAAGCCGAACCGGGCACAGGTTTAACTCTGCCGCCTCTGCGCGGTGAAGTGAAGTTTGACAAAGTATTTTTTCGCTACATCGAAGAACAAGAGCCAATTCTACGAGGCGTTTCCTTTGATGTAGAACCTGGCATGTTTGTCGGCATTGTCGGGCGCAGCGGTTCGGGTAAAAGCACGCTTTCTAAGCTGATCCAGAGGCTCTACAACGCCGAAGCCGGACGTATCCTCATTGACGGCTTTGATATTAAGAGCGCTGACTTATCATCCCTGCGTCCGCAAATTTCGGTGGTGCTCCAAGAAGACTTCTTGTTCAACGGCTCCATCCTCGAAAATATCACCATGGGCAACCCTGAGGTGAGCGCCGAAAAAGTTGTAGAGGCAGCGCGTCTAGCCGTCGCACACGATTTTGTCTGCGACCTGCACAATGGCTATGACACCAACGTTGGCGAGCGCGGCACCTCTCTTTCCGGCGGTCAGCGACAGCGAATCACTCTAGCACGGATGTTCTTATCCGAGGCACCCATCCTCATTTTGGATGAAGCGACGAGTCACCTTGATGCAGAATCAGAGCAGCAGGTTTTAGAAAACCTCAAGCGAGTCTCTAAAGATCGTACTTTGTTCCTGATTGCTCACCGTTTTGCGCCTCTAAAGCGGGCTGATCTAATTTTGGTAATGGATAAAGGTGTCATTGTGGAACGGGGCACCCATGACCATTTGATTCAACAAAAAGGGGCTTATTGGTCTTTGTACCAAAGACAACAGGCTTCAGTTTAGGGGCAGTCTGCTGAGGTGCAGTTTGCATAACTTCCCTGGCATAGCGAACGTTATGCAAAAAACTCAGACCTAAATTCAGGTAATTTACCTTTATCAAGAATTTACATGGCGCTCTATTGCGATTAACCTTGAGTAAATTTTCAGAAAAACAGATGTCGATACATAAGTCCTTAACACAAACTGTGCGTAATGTTTCTTAGGCGTAATCTGCAATCAGAATGTTTTCGGCTTCACATATCACCTTAATTAAAAAACCGTGGCATGGGTATCACTGATGTTTAGGTAATGTTCAGACTAATCGCTAACATTTCCTGAATAAAGTAAAACTGGCGCCAAGTTTCCACTGTAGAAGCTTGAGCTAAACTACGCCTCTCCATTAGTAATCCGGTTCTAACCGGATATGAGTTTGAATGATGAGATTTCACGTCAGTTAAAACAACTGACGTAGATCCAAGCTGGTTTTTCATCGGGCTTTCCCGTTTCCTGTCATTTATTGCTGATTTTTGGATACATAACTTATGGCATCTTCGACTGACATTTTTAGATTGACTAGCGCTGAGCAAAATCAAGCATCCTTTCTCCTAATTTCTCCTGACTCACCCACCGACTCAACCCAGGGGCTTTCAATTACCTTTGATTTTTATTCCTATGGAGGGACTGGCGGCGACGGACTCAGCTTCTTTGTGCTAGATGGTGCTGTAGGCACCATTACAAAGGCAGGAGGTTTTGGTGGATCGTTAGGCTATGCCAACCGCACCGATGATGGGGTTGAAATTCCGGGTATCGCAGGAGCGTACGTTGGAATTGGGTTTGATGAGTTTGGCAACTACTCCAACCCCACCGAAGGACGAGTAGGCGGAGGGTTGCTAGGCAAGGATTCGATCGCCATTCGTGGTGGTTTTAATGCCGACCCGTTGCAAAGCTACAAGTATTTAACAGGTGCTACAGGGCTTCCTAGCATTGATAACCCTATCCCTGATGACCTTAACCGCGACAACGCCAAACGGTCGGCAAGGATTGATCTAACGGCGGCTGGGTTGCTATCCGTGAAGGTTGATTTCAATAAAGATGGTGACTTTGACGATGCAGGCGAAACCAATGCAACCCTTCAAAACGTCGATGTTAGAGCCGCTAATGGTGGTTTGCCGAGCACTCTACGGTTTGGATTTGCAGCCGCTACGGGGAGTCAGACCAATATTCACGAAGTAGGCAACTTTAAAGCTACAAACTCAAGCGGGGTTCCGTTTGTAGTTAACCCTACCCAAATCATAGGTGGAGGTACAGGCAACAGCACGGATACTCTGATCGGCGGCGGTGGCAATGACCAGATTATTGGCGGCGGTGGTTCTGATGTTTTGACGGGTAATAAGGGGGGCGATCGCTTCCTTTACTCAGGCGCAACTCGGCTGGCAGCGCTGAGCCAATCGACCTTAAAATCCCGCGATCGCATCACCGATTTCAACTTCAACGAGGGCGATCGTATCCAGCTTGATTTTGATAGCCAGTTGCTCACTTCCGATCGTCCTAAAGGCTTCTTTAACGCAGGTAATGAGAAGGGCACGCTGAAAAAAGCTGCAAAAGCCGCCTACGCTGATAAGAACTTTACAAAGCGGGGCAATCAAAAGTTAAAACCAGGCGAAGCTGTCCTGTTTACTCAAGGGAGCCGCACCTACATCTCCGTTAACGATGATAAAGCCGCCTTCTCTCCCGGTCGTGATTTTCTGGTAGATGTGACCAACATCAACCTCAAAGCAGGCGATGCGGGCTTAGGAGTCCTTAGAGTTAACAACTACTTTGTTTAGATTCTGAATTGCCCACTGCACCCCGATTCGTCGGCAAGTGTAGCGTTAGGTCAACCTCACGGGGATACAGCAACCAAGTGCGTTGCCAAGGCTCCGTGAGGGTTTTGACTAAAGGCGAAAGCTGACTAATTTCTTGTAGTCCCCGCTCTGTTTGAAGTTTAATGCCTCGCTGATAAAGGGTGTAGCCCCGGCTGAGAGCAGTTCGCAACCCCGTATAGTATTGCGGTAAGAAGCCGATTTGTTCTAGATCTTGCTGAACCGTTTCTAAGAGCAATGCCTGCTGATTCTTGTCAAGTTGCGTGATGTCTGTAGATTTTAGTAAATCTCGATCGATAAAACGACGACATAAATCCGCCAAAATCGGATCGCCGTGGTGCTGCCAGCGCTGCAAATGGTAGGTAAAAACGCCGTCATCGGCATTGAGATACTGAGCCAGCGGGATTCGATCGCAATCTTGCTGAAGCCAAGCTGTCACTGTGTCATCGGCATCATTAGCTTGTAACTTCCCGATCGCCATTAAATCTTTTGCCCGCTGAAACGCTTGCTGCAAACCCCAAGCTGCCGCGATGTTTTTGGGATGGTTGTAGATTTGGGCGTACATGAAGTATCGAACAATCAAATAATGCTCGATCGCCGCTAATCCTTTTCCGGCAACCACAAGCTGCTGACTGACGGGATCGTAGCCCAGCGCCATAAGAATGCGATCGAGGTCTAGCTTGCCGTAGGAAGCACCTGTAGAGTGACTATCGCGCATTAAATAATCCAGGCGATCGCAATCTAACTGACTAGTCACTAACTGCCACACCAACGGAACGGGGTGGCACTTGTGGTAAACCAAGATCATCTGCTCAATCAAACCTGGATCGAACTCATGCAGCAGGTTATGCACCGGAGCAGACTCATGAATGATTCGCTCTGTCCAATGCTCATGATGACTGCCAAATACCTCCTCGCAGGTGTGACTGAAGGGGCCATGCCCGACATCATGCAGCAGCGCAGCACAAAGCACCGTCGGACGATGGACTTGAAGTTGAGAATAATCCTGGGTAATGCGATCGAAAGCCCGTCGCGCGATCGCCATTACTCCTAGCGAGTGGGTAAACCGCGAAGACTCAGCGCCATGAAACGTTAGACTTGCTGCACCCAGTTGGCGGACTCGTCGCAATCGTTGAAAGGCGGGCGTATCAATGAGCTTAATCAGCAGAGCTTCTGTTCGATCATTGCCGTTCAACGCGATCGCCCCGTGCAACGGATCATGATAAGTTCGCCCTGCGTTAGGCTGCACCTGCTGTCACTCCTGCAATGACGGATGCCTGGTGGGTCAACAGTTCTACCGCTGCCTGATACTGGCGATCGGCATCAGTGCTAATTTGATCACGGGTAATTGGCTCCAACTCGACCGTCACATCAGGGACAATGCCCAGTTTGTTAATGTCATGGTGTTTGGGCGTTTCATATTTAGCGATCGTGACTGCTAACCCAGAACCGTCCGACAGATTGAACAGCGATTGAATGAGTCCTTTCCCAAACGTTTTTTCGCCCACCAGCTTAGCTCGATCGTTATCTTGCAATGCTCCTGCCAAAATTTCGCTGGCACTCGCGGTTCCCTGATTCACCAGCAGCACCAACGGATCATCGGTGAGCGCCTGCCCAGATGCGGTAAAGCTATCCTGGATGCCGTTACGATTGACGGTGTAAACGACCGTTCCCTTCGCCAACCACAGCCGCGCAATCTCAATTCCCGATTGCAGCAAGCCACCCGGATTGCTCCGCAAATCTAGAATGTAGGCATTAGCTCCCTTGCCTTCCATGCGGCGAATAGCATTGGCAAGCTCGGCAGTGGCGTTGGCGTTGAATTGGTTGAGTCGAATGTAGCCAATGTTAATGTCTTGCTCTTGGGGGCGGAGATCAGCGTAAACCGGGTTGAGGCTGATGCGATCGCGCGTCAAAATGACCTCTTTAACCTGTACCTCTTCTTTCCCTTCAACCCCCTGATCACCAGCTACCGTTAGCGTCACCTGACTTCCCGCAGGGCCTCGCATTCGTTCTGCGGCTTCATCTAGAGAAAGCTTGACGGCGGGCACACCGTTAATTTTGAGAATACGATCGCGTGGTTTAATACCTGCTCGCTCTGCCGGAGAACCTTCGATCGGCGAAATGACTCGCAGTTCGCCTGTGGGGTTGTCTTGGGTGATTTGTAGCCCCACGCCCGTTAGCTCCCCTGACGTGTTGGTTTGCAGGCTGCGATATTGATCTGGCTTCAGCAGGCGCGTAAAGGGATCATCTAACGTCGCCAACATTTTTTGAATAGCACTGTAGGTAGCATCACGGCTATCTAGTGGTTTCTCCAAAGACTTTTGGCGCACCAGCCACCAGTTCTGATGATTAAAACTGTCGTCTACATAAGCGCGATCGACAATTTTCCAAACCTCACTCAGCAACCGCTGTTCTTCTGTAAAAGCAGAAGCCGCAGGGGTAAACCCAACCATCGTCAGGACGACTAATAGCGACAGCAATAACCCAACTGACAAAATCCATTTTCTCATGCAATACATCTTATCTTGCTCCCCTTTGCTTTAGGTAGGAAAGGGGAGTAGAAAATGCTTCTCCTGGCTATAGTTCAGAGAGTCTATAGCTCAGTCATCACTTCACGGGCAGCAGTTAGGGTGCGATCGATATCCTCGTCGGTATGTGCCAAAGACATAAATCCTGCTTCAAACTGTGAAGGAGCTAGATAAACTCCATGCTCTAACATGCCCCGATGAAAGCGCCCAAACTTCGCTAAGTCGCATTTTTTAGCATCTTCGTAGTTATGAACTGGGCCTTCGGTGAAGAAGAAGCCGAACATGCCGCTAATGTGTCCACCACAAGCAGCATGTCCTGTTTCTTTCGCCACTTCCAACATTCCGGTTGCCAGTTTTTTGGTAATGCGATCGAGTTGTTCATAGCTACCCGGACGTTGCAGCAGTTCTAGGGTTTTAATGCCAGCCGTCATGGCTAAGGGATTACCCGACAAGGTTCCTGCCTGGTACATCGGGCCAGCCGGAGCCACCATCGACATAATTTCACGCTTGCCGCCATATGCGCCTACGGGCAGCCCACCGCCAATCACCTTACCCATTGTGGTTAGGTCAGGAGTAATGCCAAATTTCTCCTGCGCTCCACCGTAGGCAATGCGGAAGCCCGTCATCACTTCATCAAAGACCAGCAATGCGCCATTGTCTTTGGTTAATTCTCGTAGCCCTTCTAAAAATCCGGCATCGGGGGGAATGAATCCAGCATTGCCCACCACGGGTTCAAGAATGATCCCGCAGATTTGACCAGGATTTTCGGCAAAAAGGGCTTTGACGGCTTCCAAATCGTTGTAGGGTGCAGTCAGCGTGTCGGCAGTTGTGGATTTGGGTACGCCAGGAGAATCCGGTAGCCCCAGAGTAGCAACGCCAGAACCCGCTTTGACCAGGAACATATCAGCGTGTCCGTGGTAGCAACCCTCAAACTTAATGACTTTATCGCGTCCAGTATACGCGCGCATCAATCGCAAAACCGCCATGCAGGCTTCAGTCCCAGAATTGACAAAGCGAACCATTTCGACACTAGGGACGGCATCAATGACCATTTCAGCCAGGACATTTTCCAAATAACAAGGAGC
Source organism: Timaviella obliquedivisa GSE-PSE-MK23-08B (assembly GCA_019358855.1). Classification (NCBI taxonomy): domain Bacteria; kingdom Bacillati; phylum Cyanobacteriota; class Cyanophyceae; order Oculatellales; family Oculatellaceae; genus Timaviella; species Timaviella obliquedivisa. Next base: position 35,247 of record JAHHII010000014.1, read on the forward strand.
GCCAAAGCTGGTGCCTTTGTCGAGGGCATCTCTGAGGGCTGCCAAAACTTCGGGGTGTGCGTGTCCACAGATGGCGGGGCCCCAAGTGCCGATGTAATCAATGTACTGGTTGCCATCTACGTCCCAGATGTAAGAACCTTTAACGCGATCGAACACAATCGGCTGCCCGCCCACAGACTTAAAGGCTCTTACAGGAGAGTTAACGCCGCCCGGCATGAGTTTTTGAGCGGCTGCAAAAATTTCTTCTGACTTTGTAGTTTTAAGGGTAGTAGTAACCAAAACACTCTTCTCCTAACGCTTTCAATGAACCTCTAGGGGTATAGAGGCAAGACTCAACACAGGTCAACCTTCTTATCCTAATTCTCTGCAAGCCCCACAGTTGCCTCTCTTGAAAATCTCTTGTCAAAATCTCTTGATTGTGTCAAAGAATTTTGCACCTTATGATGCTGAGGAGGGTTTTTACAGGGGAGAAAGGCAATGAAATGGCGTAATATGCGACGCAGTTCTAATGTACAAGATGTGCGGGGTGGAAGGCGATCGCCCGTGCGAGCAGCGGGGGGTGTAGGCATTGGTGGAGTAGTTTTAGCACTTCTAGCCAGCTTAATTTTCGGCGTTGATCCAGGCACAGTCTTGAGTGGACTGGAGGGGGGCAATATTGCACCGCCTGCTCAAATTCAAGAAGCCCCCATTAACGATCGCGACTCTGATTTTGTTAGAGCAGTGTTAGGCGATACAGAAGATGTTTGGTCGCAAGTTTTCCGAAAGCAGGTGGGTGCGGAGTACCAACCCCCTAAGCTGGTGTTGTTCAATGGCTCTGTTGATTCGGCTTGCGGATTTGCAGAAGCAGCGACGGGGCCTTTCTACTGCCCTCGTGACCAAAAAGTTTATTTAGACATGAGTTTCTTTCAGCAAGTGCAAGCGACTGCCGGAGAAGATGCCGACTTTGCCCGGTCTTATGCGATCGCCCATGAAGTGGGTCACCATATTCAGACCATCCTGGGCGTTACTGACCAAGTGCGCCAACTGCAAAGCCGCTCTAATGAGGCAACGAGCAATGATCTTTCAGTGCGTCAAGAATTACAAGCCGATTGTTTTGCCGGGGTTTGGGGTAGCTCTACGGCTCAACGAGGTCTCATTAACGACCAGGCAATTAAGGGAGCGCTGGATACCGCCGCACAGATTGGCGATGACTATCAGCAGCGACGAGCACGAGGCTATGTAGTGCCAGAATCTTTTACCCACGGGTCTTCAGAGCAGCGAATGAATTGGTTTTCACGCGGACTTAAGACGGGAGATATAAAACAATGTGATACGTTCAACAACCGTAACATTTGAGGACGGGGGCGGTAGGATGGAAAACTGACGTGCAATTTCACTCCTATGGCTCCTTTCTCATTTCAATCGGCAATTCCAGTTGACCAAATCTGCTACAACGAGCAAGGATTGGTGCCTGCGATCGTCCAAGATTATTTGGATGGTACGGTGTTGATGATGGCGTGGATGAATCGGGAATCGTTGGCAAAGACTATGGAAACCGGGCAAACCTGGTTCTGGAGCCGATCGCGCGCTGAGTGTTGGAATAAAGGATCGACATCAGGACATCTGCAACAGGTGAAGTCTCTTCGCTATGACTGTGATAGTGATGCACTGCTGGTGACGGTAGAGCAAATTGGCGATGTTGCTTGCCATACTGGGGAGCGAAGCTGTTTTCATCAAGTAGAAGGTTCAGTGCAAGCGCCGCCTGCGGATACGTTGTCACAAGTGTTTGAAGTCATTTGCGATCGCCGCGACCATCCTAATTCTGAGTCCTATACCTGCAAGCTATTGGCGGGGGGCGACAACAAAATTCTTAAAAAAATTGGCGAAGAGTCGGCAGAAGTCGTGATGGCATTTAAAGATGATGAAGCAGAGGCGATCGCGGGGGAAGTTGCCGATTTGTTCTATCACACGTTAGTTGCCCTGGCACACCACAAAGTTGACATCCGATCGGTTTATCGAAAGTTGCAAGAACGTCGTCGTTAAAATAAGATTCTTTAAGGAAGGGGTTTTGACTGATGGCAAAGAAAAAGAAAAACAACCTGAAGTGGATTAAAGAAACCCTCGAACTCACTCCTGATCACCGCTGGGAGGCGACGAATCCTGGCTACCAAATTTTCGTAGCGGGTCGTGGAGCCGTGCGCATGGACGTACCCCAGGGCTGGATTTTTGAACCCGACGAAAAATCTTTTCGGTTTCTCAACGCCGATCCGCCCAATGACGACTGCCGCCTGGAGGTTTCCTTCAACCTGCTGCCGCCTGGCGAATGGGATCTGTTTCCGCTCAAATCGACTCTCAAAAGCATTATGGAGAAAGATGAGCGCAACGTGACGGAGTGGGGCGAAGTGATCACGGTCAAGCGGCAAACGGCGCGAATTGTGTGGATGGAAATTAAGTTTATTGATGATCAGGAAGAAGAGCGAGATGCTTACTCCCGGACTTGCATTGGCATTGGTTCAAACGTGCAGTGTTTGATCACGATGGATTTTTGGGCAGATCAAGCCGAGCAGTTTACACCTGTGTGGGATGCCGTGATGCGATCGCTTACCCTAGGCTTATTCATCCGTGATCCTAGAACAGGCTTGGCATTCCCGGATTAATAAACCTTTAACAATTGACAGAACGTATCGCCCTTCCACATGGCTTTACTCCACTGTTGATTTAGCAATGTCGATTGAGTGACAGAAAGAATGTTCTAGATAATCAGCGCATTATGAAAGCGATCGAAACCACTGCTAGTATCAACGATCTGGGTCAACTGATCCTTGACGATCCACTTGCCCCCACCAAACTCCGCCGCGTCCGAGTCATCGTCCTTATCCCTGAGGAAGACGAACCTGATCCCGACGAAACTCCTGACAAAATCATTCTCGAAGGTATTCATCAAGGCTTACACGAAGCTTTCACTGGACAAACCATTCCTCTCTCACAAATGTGGAATGGAATTGATGCAGACTGATCCACCTTCTATTCAAATTGACCTAACTCCTCGCTTCCAACGTGATCTCCGTGACCTCGCTAAGCGATATCGTCGGGTTCGTTCTGATCTTCAACCTCTGATCGAGCAGCTTCAAGCAGGTGAACTCCCTGGCGATCGCATCTCTGGAGTAACCTACACGGTCTTCAAAGTCCGGCTTAAGAATAGCAATGTTCAAAAAGGTAAAAGTGGAGGCTATCGGGTTATCTACTACATCAAAGCTGATGACAGAATTATTCTTGCTACTATCTACTCCAAGTCCGATTTTGCTGATGTAGCTGCTGAGGTCATTGAAAATGCGATCGCCCAGTACGAGCAGCAAACTCAACTTCCTGACAATATCTCATGACTAATTCTCCTATTAGCGCAATCGCTCACCCTCGGCTTATTCATCCGCAACCCCAGAACAGGATTGGCTTTTCCAGATTAACTACTGACAAGCTAGTGCCGAAAAACTATCTCCTTGGGAAGACTATTGTGTAAGTGTTAGCGATCAGAGTAGTTCTATTTAGAAATACTGAAAACTTGCACTTTATCGTAGGATTCTAAAATTTGGAAATCTAATTTATGCCTGGTAACAATCATAAGCCCTGGTGTTCGTGTGGTTGGTGCTGTAAAGAGCGTGGGCAGAAAAATATTCTTGGTATTAGTAACTCTTATAATTCCATTCCAACTCCGAAAATTCTTACGACTACTCAACTGGGTAAATCACGAACTTACCCTACTGAATGTCCATGGCGGTGTGGTGAAACCGTTTATTATCATACTAATGGCAATGGGGATACTGTCTACCTTGACTGGTTAGGATCTCCTTGGGAAATTCATGGCTGCTTCGAGAGGTACTGGCAACAAGAGCAAGAACGTAGGAAACTTCTTGGATCACTCTCTGAGTATCAACACATTATGACTCGTGGTGTTGACGAGAGAAAAAACCGTGAAAGATTGCTACATGGTGCTATTGATAGCATTGAAGGTGCAGTAACGGAAGAGACTATAGCAAGCAGTATGGGACTTCGTGGCAAAAGTGAACTAAGAAAGTATTACGGTGAGCTATATCAGCCTATAGAGTTCAGTAAAGATGATTGGGACAAAGAAGTATATCGTGCGATCAATAAGGGTGAGGATTTACAATTCGATCTTACATTGGGCTTCCGTGATGCTATTTTCGGGTGTGAAAAGACTATAAGAATTCAACATTTGGAAGTTAGCTCGAACAGTAATGTTGTGCCAACTATTAAGACTTTAAGAGTCAATGTTCCTGTTGGAGTTGATTCCGGAACACGTTTGCGGGTAGTCGGAGAAGGAGATGTCAGTAGGAGTAATGGTGACCCAGGAGATTTATATATCTGTCTCACAGTGTTGTTAACAGAAGAAGGATTTAGACGTGAGGGCACTAATATTTTCTCTGAACTGATAATTACCACAGAGGAAGCATCACAAGGCGCGAAAGTTGATGTGCTTACAATTCATGGAGAAGAAAAGCTCCGACTCCCTAAACAAACTAGCAACGGTAAATGCTTTGTGTTGAAAGGGCGGGGTGTACGAAAACTTGCTTCTCCTACTGAAAGAGGAGATCACATTGTGCAAGTTAAGTTTAAGTAGCTAAAGTATCTACAATCACGTTCATTGGATCTGACGTTGGGCTTTGTAGGCGTAAGTGTCGTCATAGTCGATCGTTCCAAATACATCCAGGATCTTGAGGCGTTGGTGACGCTGGATATATTCGCGCAAGGCAGTCTCAACAATAGTTTCTAGGTTGGCGTGATTGTCGATCGCCATCAATTCCTGAATCAGGGTTTCGTCAAGGTTCAGTGATCGGAGCATAGTCGATCGGGATATTGGAACTCTTTTATTGTGCCACGTTCAGACGAGATCAAGGTTTAGCGCGATCGCCCCTCCCAAAAAACAAGGATGCATCCCGCCATGAATCTAGACGAAATGCACCCTTCTACACTTTCTATACGCGACTCTAAATCTTCGCTTCTTCCTTCACCAATTTATCCCAACCCAAATCTTTCAGGGAGTTGTTGCGGCGGAGCGGACGAGTCACCAATTCCAAAATGTCACGAGCGTTCGTAAACCCGTGAATTTGGGCAAAGGTGAACTCTACCGACCATTTGGTATTAATACCGCGCGCCTCTAAGGGGTTAGCGTGCGCCATGCCCGTAATCACCAAATCAGGATGGATGTCGTTAATCCGCTGAAGCTGGTTGTAGTTATCGGGTTTTTCTACAATGCGGGGGAGCGGTACACCCATTTCCTCGCAGGTTTTGGTCAGCAGTTCTAGCTCTGCGCCCTGGTAGCGCTTGTCCATGTAAGGAATACCAATTTCGGGCACTGTCATGCCGCACCGAACGAGGAAACGAGCCAGGGAAATTTCCAGCAGGTTATCGCCCATGAAAAAGACCGACTTGCCCCGAATCAGTTGCAGGTAGTCTTCCATGCCCTCCCAAATTTGCTGTTCCCGTTCATCCAAACCCTTGGGTTCGATGTTGAACACTGAACAAATTTTTTCAATCCAGGCGCGGGTGCCGTCAGGACCAATCGGGAACGGTGCGCCAATGAGTTTGCACTTGCGGCGACGCATGAGCGTGGTGGCAGTACGCGAGAGGAAGGGGTTAACGCCGATGACGTAGGTGCCTTCTTCAATAACGGGTAGCTCGGTGAAGCGACGGGCAGGCAGCCAACCCGAAACCTTAATGCCCTGCTTCTTCAGTTCTAAGGTAAGCTGCGTGACCACAGGGTCGGGCAGAGAGCCAAACAGGACTAGCGGCGGATGTTTGACGTATTCCGATTCTTCGGTTTTGATGTCTTCTTGCTTGCGCCCAAAGTTAAGTAAGCGCGTTAAGCTATTGCGTTCCTCTTTTTCTGATTCAGCGATCGGGGATTTGTCGGGGCAGCGGTGTGCCATTGCCGCCAGCACGGTGTCTTCGCCTTGGGTGAAGGCGTAGTCCAAACCGTTGGCACGGGCGACAACAATGGGAATACCAATCTCGGCTTCGAGGCGGGGCGCTAAACCTTCCAAGTCCATTTTGATGATTTCGGTGGTGCAGGTGCCAATCCAGACAATGACGCTGGGGTTGCGATCGCGCTTAATCTGGTCACACAGTCGCTTTAGCTCGGCATAATCGTTCAACTGCGCTGAAATATCGCCTTCTTCTAGTTCTGCCATTGCGTACCGGGGTTCAGCGAAAATCATCACGCCCATGGCGTTCTGTAGAAAGTAGCCGCAGGTTTTGGTGCCAATGACTAAGAAGAAGCTATCTTCAATTTTTTGGTAAAGCCAAGCGACGCAGCTAATGGGGCAGAAGGTATGGTAGTTGCCCGTTTCGCATTCAAAGTTAAGGGCTGGGGCTTCGGTGTTAGCCAGGGTCATGGGTTAGGTTCCTCTCTCTTAAGATTTGAAGGGGGGATTTGAATGGGGAGTTAGATACAGGTGGGGCGATCGGGTGAATGGTGCAGGGGATTCAGTCTCGGCGTTGGTAACGGCGGTTTTTAGGATAATAGTCGTCTGCGTAGGGCAAGGCAGCAGAAGTTTCTGCTTTTTTCTGTTTCTCAGGCTGTTTCTTTTCGGGCAGTGCTTTTTCATGGGGCTTTTCGGGCAAAGCCGCCGCGCTGGGCGGTAGCATCTTGACCGAATTTTCTGCCTCTGCGATTTCCTTCAAGGCTTGGTCTGGGTTGAAGTTTAGCCCTAGTGCCAGAACAATCCGATCAGGGTTGCTGCTGAGATCGACAATTAATGGCAAAATCTCGTGCAGCTTCGGTTCCAAAATTGCCAGCGTTGCCAAGATAAAACTGGATGAAGGACGGCGATCGCCCTCACAAGTCACCCAAATCCCTAGGCGGTTGATCCAGGCTCGATTACTCCGGTAGTAATCGAGCCACAGTGTTTTTAACGATGCTCGCAGATGCTCAGTATTCACAATTTTTAGAGGGATGAATAAATCGTGCAGCTACTACTCATAACCCAAAACCCACCTCTCAAAAAAATTTTCTAGACCATCATCAAGTCAGCTTCTTCTGAGCGAGTTTGAACCGGTGCCGGGTTGAGGTAGAAGTCCGACAGCAGGCTAAACAGTTCTCGATCCTGGACATCGTTCGGCACAACCCCTTCAGGACGCGCCAAGATTTGGTCAGCAATGTTGAGGTAGTAATCGCAAACATAGTTGAGCGAGGGATCGTTTTCTGCCATCTCAAACAACGTTTTGCCTTTAACCCGTGACACTCGAATATCTTCAATCAAGGGCAAAATTTCCAGCACAGGCATGGGCACAGAGTCAATATACTTATCAATCAAATCTCGCTTGCTGGTGCGGTTGCCAATTAATCCTGCCAAGCGCAGCGGATGAGTCCGAGCCTTTTCGCGCACTGATGCAGCAATGCGGTTAGCAGCAAACAGCGCATCAAAACCGTTATCGGTCACAATCATGCAGTAGTCGGCGTAGTTGAGGGGTGCAGCAAAGCCACCACACACCACGTCGCCCAAGACATCAAACAAAATCACATCGTATTCATCAAATGCATTCAATTCTTTGAGCAACTTGACGGTTTCGCCCACCACGTAGCCACCACAGCCTGCGCCTGCTGGAGGGCCGCCTGCCTCAACGCAATCGACACCGCCATAGCCCTTGTAAATGACATCTTCGGGCCAAACATCTTCGTAGTGGTAGTCCTTTTCTTGAAGCGTGTCGATGATGGTGGGAATCAAGAAGCCCGTCAGCGTAAAGGTGCTGTCGTGCTTGGGGTCGCAACCAATTTGCAATACTTTTTTGCCCCGTTTTGCCAGAGCAACCGAAATATTACAGCTTGTCGTGGACTTACCAATGCCACCTTTTCCATAAACTGCGAGTTTCATCTTCGGTATCTCCTAATAAAGCCTGAAATGAGCTAAGCCTGAAATGAGCCGCCGTCGATCGCCTAACGACAAGTCACTGAAGGCATTATTGACGAACTTTGGCTGGAAGGGAAGGGGTCAAGAGAATGACTTGGGTCGAAAAACAGACCTGTAGAGAGAATAACTTAGAAAAATAGCTATCAAACCTCAAATACTCTTCTAAAAGCTTAAAAAGACAACTTATCATCTTTATCGTTACTACTTCATGTAAATCAGAACAAAAAGCAAATTATTTACTTTCTTTGTTCAAACTCGGTTTTATCGATCGATCGCATGGAGTAAGGCGTAAATTACTCCTTTATGGCGACTGATTTAGGACAATAGATTTGCCACGGCTTCACCAAGCCTCTAATTCAGAAGGGGCGGCGTTAGCTAAAAACAGGTTTATTACAAATAATGATTTTTTGAATAATTCGTAACTCAGTGCCCTGGTTCTGAAATAATTTCTGAAATTATTTGTGTAAGTATCAGTATGTCAGGCTCGCCAGAGCGTAAACACACTGATAGTTTTCCAAGTTAAAGTGGTAGTGAGTTTGTTTTAATGGTTTTTGAAGAACAGGCGGTGGGAATGCAAGCTGAGATTTCTGGAAAAAAACCAATTCGTTCTCTAGAGGATGCATTGGATCACTGTCAATGTTTAGGAATGCGGCTGAGTAAGCAACGCCGCTTTGTTTTAGAGCTACTGTGGCAGGCACAAGAGCATCTTTCTGCCCGCGAAATTTACAATCGCCTCAACCAGCAGGGCAAAGATATTGGGCACACATCAGTTTATCAAAACTTGGAGGCGCTGTCGGCACAGGGCGTAATTGAATGTGTAGAGCGATCGGATGGTCGGCTGTACGGCAATATTAGTGATCCCCACAGTCACGTCAACTGTCTAGACACGCATCAGATCATGGATGTGCACGTAGAGCTACCCCAAGAAGTCATTCAACTGATTGAGCAACAGACTGGAGTCAAGGTTAGCTACTACACCATTGACTTTTTCGGCTATCGATCGCCCGAAGCCTCAGAGAGTCACTCTACAAAGACTTAAGCTCAACTTCAAAAAGTGAATAATCCAGCCTGTCGAAATCCCTGACTTCTGTGAAGCTAGGGATTTTTTAAGTCAATTTTATTGAGCAATTTTTGTTCCAGTTTCCAGATTTATGGCTAAGCTGTCTAGCCAATGCCTTGAATGTAGACAGGAATCTTCGTGATGCAGCAGTTAACCCTTTCCCTCAAACCGTTAAACGTCCAACGGCAACCTCACGAGGTTCTCATGCTCGGAACTCACAATTCGGAACTCACGATAATGACCTGAAGGGAGCCGTCGCCCTTGCAAGACAAGTTCCTTCATCTAGCCCTGCCTATACTGAAGCCCAGACCGCGATCGCCCATTGGCAAGCCCAGTGGCAGAAAGGCGAAGCAGCAATTAAAATTGCTCGGAAAGCGATACAGCAAAAAAACTGGACTCAAGCTTCTCAGCAAATGGGGGTGCTAGGCGAACTAGAACCTGTCTACTGGCGGTTGCAACGGGCAGATAAGCTATCGCGGCAAATTCTCAATGGCAAGCAAGTCCAGCAAGCTCTCCTAAAGGAACAAAAATTGGAAGCACAAAAAGTAGCGCAGAGTGGGCAGTCTCATGAAGGAGATGGCGCGATCGGCGCGATCGCTGAATAGGCTGCTGAACCCAGTGAATCCCTAAGTGGATCAACGCTACCTTTCCCAGAAGATTCACAGCAGGATTCATATCCCGTTGAGGTAAAATCCCTTGTCCCTGAAACTACTTTTAGGTCAGAGAATAGGGCAGATATTTTCCCGGCTGATGTAGCTCCAGAAAAGTCCTTTGAAGGATATTATGATGAACGCCATTTTGAAAACTCTTACTGAAGATAGGACTCATAAAAGCTCCCACTCTGCCCCGAAAATTGCACTCTTTATCAAACATCTAGGTGGGATTAGTGTGGTAAATCCTTCATTGACACTGATTCTTTGTACTTCTTACCCATACGAATCTAAAGAAATATGTAATCCCTTAACTTTGAGGTCAGTAAATGCGTCTGATATTTAAAAGGTATCAAAAATAGCCCGGATGTCTCCCTCTTATAGATGGGAACATGAGTATAGGATTAATAAACAGAGTGGCCGCATCAGTGTTTTACTTCTGTAATTGAGCAGCTTTAAACGATACGTCAGTGATGGTGCGTAGGGGGTAGTGAGGGGTTGTTATGAAAGAAGAGCAAAATCAGCAGAAACACAATATTGAGCAACGCCGGGACAACGCCCCCAGTTTTGTTCCTCCTAAGCTTCTGTGGGAACAAAATTTTGAACTGGTCAAACGGTTGGAAAAATTGATTGCCGATTGGTATCAATTCGCAGTCCAATCCAGTGCAAAAGCGATTCAGATGCACAAAAGCCTTAGCGAACCTGCCAGCGCAACTTCCAGTGGCTCATTTTCGGGTGGACAACCGTCTTCAGAGGTTGAACTAGAGCTTGAGCCGGAACGCTACACTCCGCCTGCTCGCTTGCCCAGCCCCCCAGAAAATAAGCCTTGGCGCTGGTCATTGGTTTGGCTAGGGATTTTAGGCGCTTTTGGAGGATTAGGAACTGCTGCTTTAGTCTGGCTGACTGCTTTGCCGCCATTACCTAACTGCCAGCAAGTCTCGCAGTTGACTGTAGATGGCGAACGCCTCTACTGCGCTCAGCAGGCTGCCCAAACGGGAGAGTTGCCTAAAATCGTTGCCAGCTTGGAAATGCTGAAGCAGTGGGATCAGGAACATCCTCTCTATACGGAAGCCTCCCGTCTCATTGACGATTGGTCTGCCCAAATTTTGGCAAATGCTCGCATCAAAATGCAGGAGAACGACGCAAAAGGGGCGATCGAGGCAATTAAGCACATTCCCAAAACCAGCCCTGCTTATGCTGAGGGTCAAGAAATCGTTAAGGAATGGCGACAACAGTGGCAAAAGGGCAAAGATGTCTACGGCAAAGCCCAAACTGCAATGAAGCAGCAAAACTGGGATGAAGTATCAGAGCAAATTCTAGTTTTGTCTAAATTTGACCATACCTATTGGAGCACTATTCAAACCAACGTGCTTTCCCAGCAGCTTGGGGTTGAGCGGCAGGCACGTCAACTCTTAATTAAGGCTCAAGCATTCTCTAAGAACAACAGCTATCGCGGTGTTAAAGAAGCGGTGAGCTTGGCGCAAAAGGTACCTCCCAAAACTTATGCAGGAGCCGATGCCAAGGTTAGCCTTACTCAATGGAGCAAGCTCTTACTGACCGCAGGCTTTCGCCAATGGGATAGTGGCGATCGCAGGGGAGCCATCTTGACGCTTCTCCTCGCCCCCGCATCTAACACGGCTCCAGAGGTTCAAGATTTGGTGCGGTTTGGTAATGCCTATAGTTTGGTTAACAGCAGCGAATCTCTTTGGGTGCCTACAGGAGAGCAGATTTGGAACCTGATGGAAGCGATCGCTGCGATTAAACAAGTTAAATCAACCAGCCCTTTCTACCCTCAAGCCCAAGCTTACCTCAAAGCTTGGCAAACCAGTCTTAAGGATGCGGTGCAGGTCAAGTACGCCACGCTGGCGGCAGGGATGGGGCAACATTCCACCCTAAAACTAGCGATCGCCCAAGCTAAGCAGGTGCCACTAGGACATGTTCGCCGGGTTCAGGCACAAACCTTGATTGCTTACTGGGCAGAGGAAGTTGAGCGGATTGAGGACGAGCCCTTTATGGTTCGGGCTAAAGACTTGGCAAAGTCGGGCACGATTCCAGACTTAAAGTTGGCGATCGCCCAAGCCCGCAACATCCAACTCGGTCGCGCCCTCCGTGGACAAGCCCAAGACTGGATTTCCACTTGGCGCGGTCAGATCGAAGTAATTGAAGACCAGCCCATTTTGGCACAAGCCCAAGCTTTCGGACGACAAGGCAAACTGAACGAAGCTATTGATGCTGCTTCTCGAATCAAAGCCAAACGAGCGCTTTACCCCGAAGCCCAAACCGCCATTTTGGGCTGGCGCGCCGAGCAAATTCGGATTATTCAAATTACCCAAGATCAACCTATCCTCAATCAAGCCAGAGCCATGGCATTGAGGGGCAACCTGCAAGGGGCGATCGATATAGCATCACAAATTAGCCCTGGTCGCGCCCTTTACTATGAGGCACAGGGCAGCGTTGGCAGATGGCAAGAAGAACTTCGTCCGCCTGTTTACATCCCGCCTGAATCTACTCAAAATCAAACTCCAGGCTACACGCCCCCTGAAGGGGAGTGGGACGATATCGATCCTACGGCTAACGGTGCAGACGATCCATTCAGCCCATTAACCCTGGAATCCTCTCTTGAAGAATCCTATGTCCCTCCTGAGGAATCAATCTCTGACGACTCGTCTGTCATTGATGCGATGCCGATTGATGAGATTGTCCCCTCGTATGATCTGAATGCTCCGTCCTCTGTTTATGAGCCGCCTCAACCTGCTGAACCTGACCCTCAAGCCGAAGCTTCCGATAGCGACGTAACGGGTTACTATGACCAGCGCTACTATAACAAGCCTTAACTAGCAAGTCCCGTCACTTAACGCATTGACTGCAAAATTTTGGTCGCGCTAAAGCGCTTGCCAGAATTTCTGCTAATCTGAGGCGAAGTCCAACTTCACTTTGTAATGATCCATGAGCGTTGATCAAGTGCCGCTCCCGGTAAGCCGCTCCCTGCTGGTATTAATTGATGAAGACTCGGCATTCTGCCTTAGATTGCGGGTTTGTTTAGAGCAATACGCAGATTTGGAGCTTGCAGTAGAAGATTCTGATGGCAGCAAAGTCATTCAAATATTGGAAAATGCGCGAAGATCTTCAACCAGTCTCCTAGAAAGCAGATTAGACTTACCTTCTGCTGAAGACATTGCCCTGATCATTCTCAATATCAACTTGGGATGCTCCAATCCTTCCCAATTGCAAGGCTTGTCCCTCTGCCAACATATTAAGGGGCAATGTCCCCATATCCCTGTTCTTCTGCTGACTTCCTCTCCCAATGTCAACCAGATTAACGAAGCTCATCAAGCTGGTGCCAATGGCTATTGTTCCAAAGCCTTGGGTGCCGAATCGTTAGTTGCCATCATCCGGCGAGTATTGGGTGGGCAAAACTACTGGATGCCGCTTCAAAATGCTGTTTTGCCCAACTCCATACAAACGTCCGGCTCAGTCAGTCCGACTCTCCGAACCCAGAGAACCTTTAACGGTTCTAGTCTTTGGAACAACCTACGATCGCGCTTGCACCAGTCTGGTATTCAACAAATTGACGCAGTGATGAATGAAGTTGTGAACGAGTTAGAAAACGCTGATCTTTCTTTGTTGAATCGGGCGATCGTTGCTGGAAAATATCGTGAGTTGAGAGCCGCAAGATGGTTAGTCACTCAGTTGCTGTCCGCCAATGAAGCGACTTCAGAAGGCTCTCAATTAGTACCAGCGAGTCGCCCTGCCTCAGAATCTCAAGTCCGTCGATTTTCTGAAGATTTCCCTCCTTCTAGTAATAATCCACCGCTTCCCTCCTCCCCGATCGCCACTCAACCTTCTTCTTTGATTGAACAAGTCCGCGACCTGCGATCGCTGCTCTTTGACAGCATCTCCACCAAACTTCAAGCCAGCCTGGAAAACCTAACTGAAACCCCCCTTGAAACGGACATCCTCCGCGAAGACAAAAAAAGAGAGTTGTTTTACCTTATCCTCCGAAAAATCGAGGATCTCTTAGACGAATTAATCTACTCTCAGGTTCAAGCCGTTCAACTTCAGTCTAAGCAATCCGATATTTTACAAGACCTTTGGCAAGTGATCGTGACTGAATTCTTTGGCAAATACTACACTGTTCCCCTTGCTGGAATGGAAGTAGAAGTGGTTGATGTTTTGCTTCAAGATGGGAACTTAGTGCAAACCGCTATTTTAGAAAAAATCCCTGGCGTTTCTGATCTGCTCAAACACTTGCTCTTTCAAGCTCCATTAGAGATTGATAGCGCCCTCTATGCGCCCGGAAACCCTGAGGCGTTAGCCAGAGCGGAAGCCCTTCTAGAAAACTGGACGATACAAATGGCGAACGCGGTGATGCAGCCTTTGTTGAATCGTTTTGCGAACGTGGAAGTGATTAAAAAAACTTTCTACGATCGCCGCTTAATTTCCATCCGTGATATCGAACGATTCCGCAATGATTTGTCGTGGCGATACCGCCTAGAACAACTTTTGCATGAACCTACTGATATCTTTGAAAGCAAACATCAGATCCTAGTTTTTTCAGGACGTGGCATTCGACGTACTGCCATTTATGCCATTCGCTACCAGGAGCTAGAACAGCTAGAGGGCATTCCACGGGCAATTACGCTGGCACTAGAAGCCAGGGATGCGATCGCCCCACGGTTACGCTCTGTGGTGTCGTTTGTGGGCAACGGAGTCGTTTATGTGTTGACCGAGGTGATTGGGCGGGGAATTGGGCTGGTGGGCAGGGGCGTGTTGAAGGGAATGGGGAATATTTGGCAGGATAATCGGTTTAGCCGGAAGTAGGGAGTCTTTGGAACGACTCGATTTCGTAAGTCGTTCTAGAGAGGAATTGTAGTTAAAATAGAGTCGAGTGAGCGATCGCGTTCGCGTAATGACATTTGAATGGGATGAAGCGAAGCGTCTTGCCAATCTTCGCAAGCACGGGATTGATTTTATTGATGTTTCAGCCGTGTTTGAAGAAAACTCTGTAACGGTTGAAGATGATCGTTACAGTTATGGAGAGCAACGTTTTATCACCTTTGGACTGTTGCAAGGGCGAGTCGTTGCTATTGTTCATACCGAGCGTGATGATTGCACTCGGATTATCTCTGCACGAAAGGCGACTAAGTATGAGCAACGAATTTACATCGAGACACTCTCAGACTGATTGGCAACGACTTGATGCGATGGAGGATGAAGATATTGACTTATCGGATTGTCCAGAAGTAACTCCTGAACAGTTTGCTAAGGCGATCGTGCGACGAGTTAAGGAGGTTGAGGAGAAGAATGAGCCGATTTCTATCAAGTTTCATCCCAGGGTTTTAGCTTGGGCAAAGGAAGAAGCAAAAAAACGGGGAGTAGACTATCAAGCAATTATTAATGAAGCGTTGCTGGAGAAAATTGGCTAACAATTATTATTCGCTTAAATTTAACAACTATATCAATCAATGCTAATTTATCTCTGCCAGGGCTTCTCGTCATTCAAAGATCGACAAGCAAGAACTATGTCATTTGTTAGTGTTTGCTTGTGATTAACAGAGGACTTTTCCGAAATTAGAACTAGATCTTTCTCAAATTCAAACTCATCATGATAAGTCTTCAAAGCTTTTGTTGTAATACTTCTCGAATTACTATACAAATGTGCGAGAGCAGAATTAGTTACGTATCCATTTCTATCTAGCTCTTTTTCGATTCGCTGTTTCCATCGAGTAGAAACTTCTTTCTCTTCAGAATTTCTTCGTTTCTGTATAGTCTTATTCCCGTCAAAGTTAATACTGTTAAAGTGAAGTACTTCACTCCACTCTTTCCTCTCCTGAACTTCTTCTGAGACTTTTTCTGCTTTCACAACAAGCCGCAACGCGAAAAGAAACAGTAGCGTAGATAATATCAGCAAAGGTAATGGTACTAGAACGAATAAAAATCCTATAAGAACTACAAAAGGAATTAGCAAGAATGGATGTCTAAAGTATGAGAACAAATCACAAGCTAGGAAACTTAAAAATGTTTGTGCTGATTCCATCACATATTCTTGGCGAAGCCGCTGCCAATATCTCCGTAAAAAACCTAAATAGGTGACTGCTGCAATTATCCAAATTATTAATTGCGCTGTTGCATCAAGGGGATAGTCAATTAAAGGAATAGAGAGTGAAACTGGACTATTGATCAAAGCTATCAGAGCAATAGTATCCATTAGGAAGCCAAGAAAAGTAGCAACTAAGTCAAAATTTTCTTTAAGCCAACTGCCTAACGAGAATCGCATACTGAGAACAATAAGGAATTTCCAACTACTTAACTTTAGACGCTAAAAGACTAATTCTCAATTACTGCCCTTATAGATAACTCAGGCTGCACTGGAGGACATTGCTCAGAAATCATTCCTATAAAAATTCCTTTGTCATTAAAAATCTCCTCAACCCCTTGACTTAAACCAACAAATCTCGGTATTCTCCAAAGCTAGGGCTGTGTTCTATTTCACACATAGCCGAATACATACCCCGAAAATCTAGCACCGCCCATCGCTGCTACTAACAGCAATGGACGGCTGACCCCCAAACTGTTCTGACCAGTCTGGCAGCTAACGATGCATTTTAGCATCTGAACTAGCCACCCTGACTCGCTACAACGGGGTGGCTAGGTTTTTGGGTTTCTTCCCACAGAAACTCAAAACCGGAGAACCACAAATGAATGCCTTACAAAGTGCGATCGCCGCTCACGTTCAAGTCCCTGTACCTGCTTCCCCTAATCCCCTCCGAGAAAAAGTAACCATCCTGATCATTTCTTCCCCCGAAGGCGTGCGCGAAAACATTCACGAGTTACACCAGCGCGGTTACGCCGAAGCCAGCCTCTGGAGCGGACTATTACCCTCCTCCAATCCAGGCGAAGTCATGAGTATATTAGTGCGCCATCGCCTAATCTAAACAATAGTGGAGCTATCCCCTCCTTCAAAGTCCTTTCCTTCAGGAGAGGGCTTTAGGGAGAGGTCTACTCATCAATCTGCCAAAGTTCCTTGTTGTAATCCTCATCCAAAACCTTATTGGGACGCAACACCAGCACCACCTTCCCCAGAATTGGCACAGTCGGAGCCACCTCAAACCAAGCCACCTGAAGCTGACCCTCTTGATCCACCACAAAATGATGCTCCTCGCTCCACTGTCGCTGGGCGCGATCGACCATTACCAGCACTTCCTCTGGTAACGTATCTGGCGAACTTGGCAGATCGGTGCTATCTGCCAACAACATCACCGGATCTTCAGATCCCAGCACCACTTGCCAACTCGGCAACGATATCCAAGCCCCAACCCCAGAGAATTTGACTAGCCGAAATGCCCCATCTTCTTCCACCATCGGCACTGCTTGCAAATCTGCGGTGGCTAAGGGCAACTTACCGACCACTGGCAAAATTCGGGGCTGATCGGCGGCGGCTTCTAGGCGATAAAACGGCAGCTTGGGAGCAGCTTTGCTGCGCGTGATTGTGAAATCGGTTAGCAGTTTCTCAATTTGTTGCCGTGCCGATTCGCTTTTGGCAAACCGTAGCCCCTGGGCAATCAAGCGCGATCGCGCCTGCAAATCTGCCTGTTGTCGTGCCAGCTTCCAGTAATAATGGGCGATCGCATCGCTAGGATAATCCGAAAACTCTGGAGGAGCTTTAAACCGCCCAAAATCTTTCAGTGCCTTCGTAACCTCGCCTGCTCCTTCCGAATCTAGCCCCCGCTCTACCACCAGCGCCGCCGCCGCCACTCGCTCTGTTTGAGTCAGTACGCGCAATTCGTACAGTGAATCACTGCCCGTCCGTTCAAACCGTGCTAAAACCTCTGGCGGTGCGTCTCCACTTTCTATCGAACTATAAACCTGCGCCGCCACCACAATCTGGTTCTGTTGAATTGGCTCAAACCCAGTTTCCTCAAAGATTTTTTGCTGCGAATAACCCGCTTTTTGTAGGGTTTGGCAAGCCTTGCCCCACGCCAGCCAGTTTCCTTCCTTACGGCGAAGGGATTGGACAAGTTCTTGAATTTGGGCTTGGTTTTCGGGGGAGGGGGACATGGGAAATTAAATCTTGAAGGAGTAGTTTGAGGGGCGATCGAGCCGCCATGAAGATCATTAAAGGCTAAAACTGTGCCAATAACGTCACTCAATGATGGTAGCTCATTGGCGAGTCATAGCGAGTTGACTATCCCCAGTGTTGCTGAATGAAAATGTTGCTGAGTGAAATCGACTGCTGCCCATTCGATCGCCTAAAATCTTCACTTCTAGCCATGACTACAAATCTAGGGAAAAGTGATGACTACTGATCTTCATCCGTTGCTGAAAATAGAACCGATGTGCATCAAAACGCTGAACTCCTGAGTCTAACTTTAACTGAGTACAGTGATGCAACTTAGCGTACTCAATGAGCCAACTAAAGATATGCTGTCCATATCTCTGCGATCGCATAGTTTTATCAACAACCAGATCATAAATGTACAAAGATTGTCCCCATGCAAAACATTCATAAACACAGAATCCGGCAACAGCAACAACCCGGTCATCTACTTTGATAAAAGTAAGCTGATATCCATTTTGTTGCTGACGATGAAACTGCGCTAAAAACTTTTCTTGCTCAAGGTGTGAATATAATTGAGACAAAATAGAAAAGCATTCAAGAATTTGTGCATCAGATTCTGCCAACTGAATTAACACGAGCAAATACCTCTCAAAATAAAAGCTCTAATACGCTGAAGCAATCTCTACCTGTAATAAAAAAAGACGTGTTTCAGCAGTACGAAGCACGTCTTTTTTATAGGCTTTATCCTAACTCGCTAAGGATGGACAAAACTAGAGCGATCGAGCTATCACGACAGAGTTACTTACCTCTACCTACCAGAGATAGGAATCATAACTGCCACAACCTGAGACGCAAAGAACGCAATCCCAACACCGCAAATAACAAGACCCGCAGAACGCAATTTTTCTGGAGATTGCTGTTTTGCTTCTTGTCCAATAAGGGCTGTTTTGCCAACTTGGAATGCCAGGAGTGAGACAACAATTTGAATCGCTGTAAAGCCAATGAAATACGCCAGCAGCGGGGCTGTTTCTGCACCAAAAATAGCTTCACCATAGGCATGACCATGAAATAAACCCGCAACCGCTGACAAACCTGCTACTACAAGAGTATTGGGGCTATCTTTCATCACCAACAAAATACCAAATAACAAAACTGACCCAGAGACAAATAGCTCAACTCCTGGAAAGCTGATGCTTGCTAGGTGCGCCCCAGTACCAAGCATTGCTGCTAACAGAAACGAGATTGGAATCAAGATTCCTTGCCGTTTGATCGCGGCAAGTAAGCCAACTGCCCCAATAAACACAAAATGATCAAGCCCAATTAGGGGATGCGCTACCCCACTCATAAAACCTTCAAATAGATTAGAGGGTATTCTGCCTCCCATTGGATGATGGGCAGAAGCAGGAGTTGCTATTAGCAACAAAATACTTGTTAGAGCAACCAATGCAGCTATTTGTTGGAAAGCCTTGTTAAAAAAAAGAAATTGGTAGCTTTTAAATTTATCCATTTTCTGTGCCTCGCAGATGTAGAAATGAGTTAATCCATCGGCGGGCATCCTGACTAAAAGATTTTCATAATCTCATTACAGTTGCGGGACAGCGCCGGACTTACACCGAACTTTCCCCGTTTCCTCTGGTGGCTGTTCCCCACCAGAACCAATGAATACTTAAAACTATATCAGCCAAAGAGATCAGCAGGGTGGGGAATTGAAAACTTAACGTGCTTGCCTCATCAGTCATTCGGGTTGGTCTCGCCTATCATAAAAAGATGTTGCTAAGAAGGATCACACAATGGTCGCTACAGCTTTCAAACCAGGTTTGCAAGATGGGGTCGTTCTATCTAACATAACTTGGGACACCCTGGAAAAATTAGATGCTGACTTAGAGGGAACGGGCGCACGCCTCACGTATTTAGATGGATATTTAGAAATTATGGCTCCCTTGTCTGATGCACACGAAGAACCCAAGAACACGTTGGGTCAACTCCTCGAAATCTATATGCGACTAAAAGGCATTCGGTTTTATGGCAGGGGCAGCACAACGATCGGCATGAAGGAGTTGGGAGCACGAAAGGAGCCTGACGAATCTTATTGCCTGGGCGATCGCCGGAAAATTCCTGACCTAGCGCTAGAAGTGACGGTCACCAGCGGCGGCATTGATACCTTAGAAATCTATCGCCGGATTGGAATAGCAGAGGTCTGGTTTTGGGAAGATGGCGTGATTTCAGTTTATTGCCTGCGTTCAACCGGATACGAGTTGGTGCAGCAAAGCGAATTATTGCCAGAATTGGATTTGCGATCACTGGAATTCCACATGCGCATGGCAGATCAGTACGATGCAGTTAATGCTTTTATGCAAACGCTGCAATCTTAAATGATCGCCTTCTCTTTACCGTAGGACAGGATTAAATGAGCCAAACGCCAGCAGTGTTACCACCTTTTTTGATCTTGGATCAACTCCTCCAAACCTGGCTCCTCGAAGACATTGGACGGGGCGATCGCACTACACAATCGCTCTTTCCTACAGGTGCGCCACTCGGAACCGCAACCTGGGTAATTAAAGAACCAGGAATTATTGCGGGGCTGGCGATCGCTGCCCGTGTCTTCCATTTACTCGATTCTCAGATGATCTTTACTCCAGCAGAAGAAGGGCAGCACTACAAAAACGGTGAAGTCATTGCTCAAATTTCTGGTTCGCTGGATGCTTTGCTGATGGGAGAACGAGTGGCATTGAATCTGGCAATGCGGCTGAGTGGAATTGCAACAGCGACGAGTCAATATGTAGAACAGATTGCTGATTTGCCGACTCAGTTTGTGGATACGCGCAAGACTACGCCAGGGTTAAGAATTTTAGAAAAGTACGCGACTCAAGTCGGTGGAGCAATGAATCACCGCATGGGGTTAGATGACAGCGTGATGATTAAAGACAATCACATTGCAGCAGCGGAAGGAATTGGAGCAGCGATCGCCCAAATCCGTTCTCGAATTCCTTATCCATTAACCATTGAAGTTGAAACCGAAAATCTAGAACAAGTGGCAGAGGCGTTACAGCATGGCGCAGATATCATCATGCTAGATAATATGTCTTTAGAAATGATGACCGTGGCAGTGCAACAAATTCGTGAAAAGAACGATCGCATTAAAATAGAGGCTTCGGGAAATATTACCCTTGAAAGAATTCGAGCGGTAGCAGAAACCGGAGTAGATTACATCTCAAGTAGCGCGCCCATTACCCGCTCGAATTGGTTGGATTTGAGTATGAGAATTATTTCATAAACAAGCGTCCCCAGCCTGAGCGATCGCCTTCAGGAAGCCACCGCCGATTGAGGAGAGGACGAGAATAAACGACGCTGTTGCCGTTGTTAACATCCCCGGTATAGCCGCCGCCTGCATCCAAAAGACTACCAAAAGGATCATGGCAAATGTAGTTGTTGCAGCCTGTAGTGCCAATGACAACGATCATGTGTCCGCCTGTCGGGGAAGAAAGGGAACCTCGGTGAAGAATACCGATAACGGCGGGTAGACCTGCTGCCAAAGAGGTATCAAGGTCAGCAAAGCCTAGATCAGTGTGCCAGGTAGATTTAATACCAATTTCAGATAGAGCTTTAGTTTGGGCGCTGTGGTCGGTTGTGTCGCCGTACTTGCGAACATATTGATAGTAGGCATCGTCGCTTGAGAGGGTTGCACCTAAGAATTTTGCCACCATGGCGCAGCTAGAGGTGTTGCAGGTTCGCATGGGTTCAAATTTATTATCGACTTGCTGATAATAGGGAACTTTGAGACGGATTTCTTTAGAGGCAGCAGTGATAGATGGATTCCACGTTTTCCACATTTTATCTAGCCCAATGAGAGTTTTCTCTTGGCTAGCTTGTTCTAGCCATCTGAGGGCAGCATTTTGATGAGGACGAGCCTGGTAGGAACGAAAAACTTGTACAAAGTCGATCGCCCCTTTATTTTGACCATCGCGCCACATGAGCGCAAACTCGGCTTGCTTTTGTGTCCCTGTGCAGCCCTGAAACCACTGAATGAGTTTAATTTGTTGAGGCTGATTGCTGAATTGTTTGGCAATAGTAATGAGATCAACGGTAGATGGAGCAGTTTGAATGAGAGATGCATTGATGCCCTGAGTATTAACCATAGTTCTATTTGTTACAGAATCAAATTAACCCTTTGTAGGCTTAAGGTTCCCTGTAGAACAAGCCGTAAAACTTTTTTAGATTAAGAAGGTATAAAAAAGCATGAGTAATGAAGCATTGAACCTGAGGTTTCTACTGAGACAAGCGCGCTGCTTTGCAGAGACCGCAAGGGTCGCCCTTCTGCTTAACTAAGGCGATAGAAATGATGCGATAAAAAGGTCAATTAGGTCGTTATCCTAGAGAATGTTGAATCTGGCTAAGATCTCTGTTTGCGGAACTTTGGAATTATGAATGCAACGATCGCCCAATTAAAAGAATGCTTTGAGCAAGCCTTAGTCGCTGCATTTGGCACTGAGTTGGCGGGAACTGATCCGATTTTGGTGCCTGCGAGTAATCCTAAGTTTGGAGATTATCAAGCAAATGTGGCGATGTCGTTGGCAAAAAAACTAGGCATGGCTCCGAGGGCGATCGCAGAGCAAATCATTCAGCATCTCAATGTTAGTGATGTTTGTGAGCCGCCTACCGTTGCGGGTGCCGGATTCATTAACCTGGCACTGAAAACACAATATTTAGAAGCGCAACTCAAAGCCATTCAGGCAGATGCAAGGCTGGGAATCATGCCTACTCAAACTCCTCAGCGCGTCATCGTCGATTATCCTAGCCCCAACATTGCCAAAGAGATGCACGTTGGGCATTTGCGCCCCTCAGTGATTGGTGACGCGATCGCCAGAATTTTAGAGTTCCTCGGTCATGACGTGCTGCGGCTGAGCCACATTGGCGACTGGGGCACCCCTTTCGGAATGCTGATTGCCTATGTCAAAGAAGCTTATCCCGAAGCGCTTGCATCAGGAGAATTGGCTTCAAGTGATTTAGCAACATTTTACCGATCTGCTAAAAAGCGATTTGATGAAGACACAAAATTTCAGGAGGCGGCTCGGCTAGCAGTTGTGCAACTTCAAGCAAGTGACGCTGAAACGCTGCGAGCCTGGAAAGTTGTGTGTGATTTATCCAATCGTACAAATCGCCAGATTTTTGACTTAATGGGGCTTTCTTCTCAGATTCAAGAACGAGGCGAATCTTTCTACAATCCTCTCCTAGCAGGCGTACTGGAGGAATTGGATAAACTGGGGCTGCTGGTGGAAGATGCAGGCGCACAGTGTGTTTTTCTAGAAGGATTTACCAATAAAGAGGGTAAGCCGTTACCGTTAATTGTACAGAAGTCGGATGGAGGCTATAACTATGCGACTACCGACTTGGCGGCAATTCGTTACCGTGTCACAGAGGATAAAGTTCAACGAGTAATTTATCCGGTGGGTTCTGAGCAGACAAACCATTTTGCTCAAATTTTTCAGGTAGGACGGCGGGCGGGCTGGATTACTGATGCAGTCGAGTTTTTCTATGCGCCGCTTGGAATGATTCTGGGTGACGATAATAAAAAGCTGAAGAGTCGATCGGGAGAGGCGGTGAAGCTGGTAGATTTGTTGGATGAGGCGATCGCCCGTGCCTATGCTGATTTAGAAGCTCGACTCATAGAAGAAAAACGAGAAGAGACGGAAGCGTTTAAAGCTAACGCGGCAAAGGTTGTAGGCATTAGCGCCATCAAATACGCCGACCTCAGCCAAAACCGCACCAGCAGCTACGTTTTTAGCTACGACAAAATGCTGGCGCTCCAGGGCAACACGGCACCATACATGCTTTATGCCTACGTGCGAGTGCAAGGAATTAGTCGGAAAGGCGGCGTTGATTTTGAGCAGTTGGGAGCTAATTGTGCGATCGCATTGCAAGACGAAACAGAGCTAACTTTGGCAAAGTATTTGCTTCAGTTTGATGAGGCGTTGAGCGAAGTAGAGGTAGATTTGTTGCCAAATCGATTGTGTCAATATTTGTTTGAACTCAGCCAAAAGTTCAATCAATTTTACGATCGCTGTCCTGTTCTTTCAGCAGAGGAACCTTTGCGGACTTCGCGGTTGGTGCTGTGTGACCTAACGGCTCGAACCATTAAGCTAGGGTTGTCGCTATTGGGAATCGCGGTTTTGGAGCGAATGTAGAACTGAAAAGAGTTAATCTTCTGGTAGCCAACTGTCTGTTAACACGAGTTCTAAAGAATAGGGACAAGTATTTGAAAACACTGAGATTTCTAATCGAGTTTGTTTAGCTGCTTGATGACGTGCGCGTTGATAAGTCTCTTCAAGTTCTCGATCGCATTGCATCAACTCGCAATAGCATTGTAGAAGCCGCGATCGCATTGTGTCGGCTCACAATCGCATTGTCAGAAGAACAATGGCATTGTGTAGGGTTGCGATCGCATTGTCGAGCGCACAATTGGATGTTGAGCGGTGACAATGGCATTGTGAAATCCGCGATCGCATTGTCGGGGCTACAGCATAGATATACGTAGCCCCTGATGCTTTTGTTTATCTCACCAAGACACTCATGTACTTGCCGTTGGCAAACGGTGCGGGAATAATCGGTGTGAAACTGACGCGATCATTGGCGATCTTTTTAACGTAGAACTCGTTGATTAAATGCAGCACCTGCTCCCGTGTCCCGACGATCCACACCTGCGCTTTATCGCCATGCGAAACGGGCAGCAGTTCGTTGAACTCTGTACTCATGCTATTTCCCTCGCTAATGTTGGGTTGAGAAGAAAAGCTTAAGGTGTGGTGTTTCTAACCACTTGTTTAACATTAGCGAGGTGAAACGATAAAATCGTTGCAGCCTAGCCTTCTGCGTCTTCAGAAAGTTAGGTTAGCTGGTTAGTTGTGTTAGTAGCACTTCTAGCCAGCGTCCTCACCTTAAGCCTGTCTACTGGTATCGAAAAACCAGTGTTGATTAGCATAAAGGCAAAGGTAGGTTTAAGACAAGTATTTTGAGGGAATTGGTGAGGGGCGATCGGGTAAGCTTTGCAGTTTCATCATTCAATTGGGAAGGGATGCAGACAAAATCACTCTATATTTTACGCAAACTATTTCTTGTTTTCAGGCAAGGTAAAATATGCTCAAAGTTGCCACTAGTGCAGCCACAACTTAATCTTTAAGAATGTAGAGTTTAATCTTTAAGAATGTAGAGTTGGACTTAGTAAGCCATATGTTTCTTTCGACAGGAGAACCTGCGCCTTGGTTTACAGCAGCCTCCACTACAAATCCTAAATATTATTTTGGGTCGGTAGCCGGACGCTATGTATTGTTGTGTTTCTTGAAATCTTCGACTGATGCAGCAAGCCAAAAAGTTCTAGAGGGCTTAGCGCATCATCGAGAGATATTTGATGATGAATTTTGCTGTTTTTTTGGTGTCAGCATTGATCCAGATGATGAGCAATCATCTCGTCTTCAAGAGCACATACCAGGTATTCGTTTCTTTTGGGATTTCGACCAATCTATCAGTCAACAGTTTGGTGTCGTTCAGCAGAATAATACGTATCACTCATGTACCTATGTTCTTGATGAACGTTTGCGTGTCCTCACAGTGTTGCCCTTTGCAACTCAACCAGAAAATCACTTTACCCAACTGATCTCGATTCTTGAAAAGCTACCTGAGATTCCACCACCCGGAATGGCTTCGGTACAAGCACCTGTTTTAGTGGTTCCTCGCATTTTTGAGCCTGAACTTTGTCAAATGTTGATTGATTATTATCATCACCAAGGGGGTGAAGAATCAGGGTTTATGAAGGAGGAAAAGGGTCGTACTGTCCTTATTAGCGACCACAACTTTAAACGTCGGCGCGATCAAGAAATTCTAGATAAAGATCTGCGAAATGCAGCCATGTTTCGCATACACGATCGCCTGGTTCCAGAGATTCAAAAAGCATTTCAGTTTCAAGCAACACGAATTGAGCGGCATATTGTTGCTTGTTATGACGGTGCGAGTGGAGGTTTTTTTCGTCCGCATCAAGACAATACAACTAAAGGCACTGCTCACCGAAGGTTTGCTGTCTCCCTTAATCTTAATACCGGAGAATACGAGGGGGGGCTACTTCGGTTTCCAGAGTTTGGTCGCCAAACTTACACTGCTCCAGCAGGAGGAGCAGTTGTATTTTCATGTTCCCTATTGCATGAAGCAACACCCGTAACCGAAGGGTGGCGATATGCTTACCTTCCATTTTTGTATGATGATGCGGCGGCAAAAATTCGAGAAATTAATCAAGATTTTATTGGTGAAAAGAGTCAGTCAAAGGGGTTTCAATCTAAGCCTACCAAGGCTCGAAAGAAAAGGCGTTGAGGTCAGTTAAGAACATGGGTTAGAGCGAATTCATTTGTACTTGTGGTCAATTGCAAAGCTCTCTAAAAATCGTTCAACCCGATCGTTAGCAATCCACGCGCTAAGGCAGTTTCAAGGTTAAAGAAATTAGATTTACTGGTAAGGGAGGAGCAAAAAATAACGTCCCGATCCGCCCCCTAAATCCCCCCAATTTGGGGGACTTTGAAAGGCTCGGAAGTCCCCCAATTTTGGGGGATTTAGGGGGCTGTAAAGTTAATGCATCTTACTGGGGTTTTATTTTCACGCAACTTCCTAAGTACTTGTGCTTGCTGAAAATTGTAGTTGCTAAAAGTCCTCAATCTGTCTGTGAGGATAGGGCGATCGCCTAAGACTACAAACTCGGCAACCGATCGGCACTGGAATGAATACTGGATCAATACAAAGAAAGAAAACAAAGACCCTGCGATCGCCAACTTCTTCAAAACCTACAAATTTACCGCTACAAAGAACAGGTAATTGACTTGCTCGATCGCACTTGCACCGTTAGCGTTAAAACAGTGGCGATCGCAGATTCAGCCTGCCCAAAGCCCCTGAGCAAAGCGGATAGAGTAACTTGCTAGAAGAATACTGAAGAAAATTAGGACAGCGTAGCCCCAACGGGGATAGCGATTGATAAGCAGCCCAAAAGCGATCGCCCACGGCACACACGCAAAGGCAAACCGCTCTGCCGAAATCGTTCTACCTAACCCTAAAATAATCATCCAGCTAAACAACCCATACCAAAACGCAGTCGGGGGAAGTTGGTGACGAAATCGCCAAATTAAATAACCGCTGCCCAACACCATCACCACGTTGATCAACGGCGAACCACCCACAAGCCAGAGCAGAATAGCCAAAATACAGAAGCCATAACCTGTTTTAGGAAAGCCAAAGCGATCGCGCATTTTCCACAACAACAGGGAGAGAAGAGCGATCGCTATCATTGCCAACGGATACCACGGATCAACCAGTCGCCCTTTGTCCTCATTAGCAGCCCCCACTATTACCGTCGTTAACAAACTCAGCCAGGGCTTCCAATGAAACTCCTCAACAGGTCGCCAGCCGCGTTGTGCCAGTAGAAATGCCAGAGGTTGTTGAAAGCGCAGCCAGCAATAAAGCATATAAAACAAGATTCCGGCACTGGTGAAGAGAGCCGTGATATAGGCGAGGGGCGATCGCCTATCTCGCCAAGCCACGACTAAAAATGTGGGAATCAGCGCAACTCCTGGCGGACGAATAGCAGTAGTCAAAGCTCCAAACAGTGCTGCCCAACCATATTGCTGGCGATCGAATGCTCGTAGCGCGGCTGTGCTACCCAGCAAAAATAACCCCTCAGTATAGACAACTGCACCAAATAACGAGAACGGACACCACGCCAACGCTGCCGTTGCCCACTGCGCTACCCGCCGCCCATGCCGTTCTTCTGCCCAGAGATACAACACCACTAATGCGCCCCAAAACACCAAGTTGTTGGCGATCGTTCCCGCCACTTCAAACGATAAGCCTAAGCTCATCACGCCCTTAACTAGCAATGGGTACAGGGGAAAGAACGCGACATTATAGCCTTTACCATTGTCTTTAAATTGATAACCCTTAGTGACAATTTTCTCGTAATGCCGACTATCCCATTGAGAGAATACATCCCACCCTGCTCCCGGCGCTTCGCCAGAGGAGGGAATCGGCAAAGCCGGAGCAATCAGCAGCATAGCCATCCAAATGATGATGCGGCTAGATAGCCACATTGCCGAGGCAAAGAAGATGGCATTCTTGAGGCGTTGGGAAGTTAGGGAATTATCAATCAACACACAAAATTACCTTTGCAGTAGCAAGGCTGATTATCCACTAAGATTGCTTTAGCCGATACATTCCGATATTTGGAGATGCAAAAATGGGTACAGCAACTTTTATTCAAGATGAAGCTGAATTTGATGGACTTTTAAGCAGTGATTCCTTGTTCGTGGTTGACTGTACTGCTAGCTGGTGCGGCCCCTGTAAACTTGTGGCTCCGATGATGGATCAACTAGCCGAAGGATATGGCGATCGCATCAGGGTTTTTAAGCTTGACTTAGATTCCAATAAAGAAGTTGCTAAGCGATTTAGTATCCGAAGTATTCCAGCAGTCATGTTTTTTAAGCAAGGAGAGTTACTGGAAACAATCATTGGAGTCAAGCCCTATGAAGAGTTTAGCGGTGCTGTCGATCGCCATCTTGCGTAGGATGTAAAAGATCTGGAGCCTCACTTGATGTAGACCCGACTAACTTATGGCTCGTACAGGCTATACGCTTCCTGTGTTTGCAGTAGCATCTGCCAAAGCAGCTCTCTTGCATTTACAAAGCAATGCTACGCCACAAACCGTCACCCTCGACTTGCTGCCAGAATCACAGCCCAACAGTGCCGAAATCTCGATTCAGCAAGTCGCTCGATTAGACGCTACAAGTGCTTTGGCAATCACACTCAGCGACCCAGGAGACAATCTAGATTTAACTCGAAACACACCTATTTGGGCATGGGTAAGGCGATCGCGCCGAGATACGCACAGCGAGTTCCCCCACCCATCCCCGGCTTTAATCCTTGAAGCAGGCGAAGGTTTAGGCAGAACTGCAGCCGGAGATGCAGCCATTTACAGCTATGCCCGTCGCCTATTCGATGCAAACCTATTGCCGCTGATTGCCGCCGATCAAACTGTGATAGTCTCGATTATTCTGCCAGAAGGTCGTCAGCTTGCCCAGCGCACTTCTAACGAAGCATTTGGGATTTTAGAGGGCTTGTCGTTACTAGGGACAAGCGGCATCTCGCAGCCTTTATCGGTTGCCGACCACTTAGAATCTTTGCGAGCAGCATTGCAGGTGAAGGTACAGACGCATCCTCATCTCGTCTTTTGCCTGGGCAGCAATGGAATGCAGGTAGCAAAGCGTTTGGGTATTCCCGATGAGGCAGTGGTGCAAACAGGGAACTGGATTGGGGCGTTGCTGGTGGAGGCGGGGCTACGGGAGGCGCAATCTGTTTTGCTGCTGGGGTATCAGGGTAAGTTGATTAAGTTGGCAGGAGGAATTTTCAATACTTCTAGCCACTTAGCCGATGCCAAGCTAGAAATTATCAGTGCAGCCGTAGTGCAAGAGGGAGGAGATTTAGCGGCAGTGCAGGCGGTTTTAAATGCGCCAACGGCAGATGCAGCTTATCAGACGCTAGTGGCATTGGGGTTAGTAGACGCGGTGTTTGGGGCATTGGCACAACGAATTAGTCACCGAGGATCTGATTATGTGCGGAAGTATGGTGCTGTCGAAATGCGTATAGGGACGATTTTATGCGATCGCCACGGGCAAATCATTAGCCAAGATGCTGAGGCAACAGAATTGCTCAAGCTCCTAACCTGATACTTCACCATTGAACAGCACATCTGCTCGCTGCCGAATTGCCGAAAGATTGAGAACTAAGCCGCTTTTCAGCCGCCCCTCAATAATACTAATGGGCATAGATAGGGGCGGTAAAACGCAAACGGTGTAGCATAGCTCAGTGTTACGACCATCGGCGGTAGGCTGCAAAACCCAGCTTCCAAAAAACTTTTTGAAGTCGCCTTCTACCATCTGAAAGTCAAGCTGGTGAGGGAACTGTTCCACCATATCGAGAACAACTTTGGCACAAAACTTAAACTTCAGCAAAGACTGAGTGCCAACTTGCTCCAGGCGAATGCCGCCTTGGGGATGCTTAATTTTTTGGCTTTTTGCCAAACTAGGAATAAAGTCTGCTAAATGATCGTAATCAGTTAGGATTTGCCAAACTTGTTCGACAGGATGAGGAATTTGGACGCGCGCCGAGATCTGCCGCTGTCTGCCTTCAGCTTTGTCTGTGCAGACTTCTACTTCGCCCCGGAATTCGCAGGAGGCTTCCTCCAATTCTGCGGAGTCGTTTGTAAGCTGTAGGTCTTCAGTCATGTTCCTAATCTGCAACTTTTTACTAGCCTACCCGATTCGGCTCCTCTCGTAACTAATCGGCTGTCTGAATCTTGCCATCTGGGCTAGCGGGTAGAGTAATGGTAAAGCAAGTCTTCCAGGATTGACTAGAAGGAAGAGGTTTGCTGGAGACGGCGATCGCTCCATTTAAATGTTCCACTAATCGTTTGACCAGGGCTAGCCCTAATCCGGTTCCCTGAATTGCCTGTTTAGTTGCCCGTTCCCCTCGTTTAAACTTGTTAAAAATTTGATCAATCTCTTGCGGCTGAATCCCTAGCCCGACGCTTTGCAAAGTCAAGACGACAGCGTGAGCCGGGTGAAGATTGTGCACGACTTTCAGATGCACCTTGGAGCTCGCGTCAGCATACTTACGAGCATTATTCAGTAGCTCTACCAAAATGCGGTTAAGGCTTTCGGGGTCAGAACTAAGGGTGAGCGGCTGCGAGGGCAATTCAATCTTAAGTTCCAAGCCTTTTTTTTGCCAGCGTTCTAAATCTGATTTTGCAGCGTTGTGAACTAAGTGTTGCAAATCAACTTGATGATATTGAACTGCCGTCGGCACCTCTAGTTTACGAAGCGCCAGCATGTCATTAATTAACTGAGTTTCTTGCTGACACTGCTGCTCTAAAATGTCGAGGTAGCGAGATTGGCGATCGGGCGTTAAGGTGGCTTGTTGCAACATTCGCACTGCCAGACCCATGCTAGTCAAGGGAGTTAGCAACTCGTGACTAACAGTGCTCAAAAATTCTTCACGTTCCTCATCCAGTTTACGAAGCTGCTCAAGCTGTTGTCGCGTTTTTTCGTAGAGCTTAGCCTGCACTTCTAAACTGCGTTGCAATTGGGCGGTGCGCTCGGCAACGATCGCCTGGATGTGTTGCATAGAGCGGGTTTGCACTATAGCAGTGCTGAGTTGCGCAGCCACAAGTTTTACGAACGATTGCTCTTCTATTGCCCATTCTCGTAGTTCACAATGCTGCAATACCAAGCAACCCATGACCTGACCTTGATGCTCAATGGGCATCAACAACAAGGAGGGAAGGTCTTCGAGCCGAAAGAGAGAAGAAATGGAATGGAATTCTTCAGAATTAGATAAAACCGACAGAATCAAGGGTTCTGGGGTTTGGGTTAACAGCGTTTGGCAAAGGCTGCACGCTGTTGCCTGAAAGCCATAGTTTAGCCAAGTACCTTGGTTTTGTTCTAACGCTTCAAAATTGGGTTCTTCAAGGATTGCCAGTTTTGGAAGAGGGCAAGCAGGAGGATATTCAGAGACAACCGTAATTTTAGTTTCTAAGGCGGTTTCTGCCGACTCAGCATCTAGTGGATGCTCGGAGGTTCGACCCCTCACGGATATTTCAGAGAAATAGCTTGAAGATTCGGCAGATAGTAAGAGCACCATGCCTCGGCTAGCGCGAGTAGAGCAGACCATGCCTGCCAGTGCCGTGTCAAAAATTCGCTTCAAATCTACATTAGTGCGAATAGCAGCGGTGAGTTGATCGTTAATAGACTGGTAGCAAATTTGCTGTTGCGCCTGCTGTTCAAGCCGCGCTTGGGTAATGGCGATCGCCACTTGAGGCGACAAGGTTTTGAGGAGTTGCAAGTCTTCCTTCTTCCAAGCGTGGGCGGGCGACCCTTGCGGTATCTGCGGAGCAGCGCGCATCAGGCAAATCATGCCGTTGAACTTGCCATAGTGACGAGTACAAATTGCCAAAATTGACCGAAATGGAAAATCGTCTAGGGGCAGGAGGGTCTGAATATCGGCGATCGCCAGATCATTGTTAATCCACTGTTCTTTTAACACTGGCTGCTGGAACCATCCCCAAAGCTTCTGTTGAAGATGTGTCGAAAGGTTATTGGGTAACCAACACGTGTTCAAAGATGAACTTGCAGCAATAAAGCAACAGTCTGCCTGAAAAATTTCTCCTAAAAACTTGCTTAACTTGAGTAGAGCATCCTGGGCGCTTTCACTGGCGCTGAAGATCTGATTCTGACACTGCTCAGAACAATAATTGTGCATCCACCCAATGGGTGCTGAGATCGGCGGTGCTAAAGTAATTGGAGGATGGGGTAAATTAGGCTGAAGCTTGAGTTGTGATTGCTTGCACTGAATAGGGAGATTGGGAGAACTGTCAACTTTTTGGACAAGATGTAACTTTGTATAGCAATCTTTTTTCATTTTCTTAGCCAGACACAAACACACAGGAACACACAGAGAGAAATGAGAGAAGTTTAATTAAGCTTTCTCTCGGCTAGTCACACAGATACTGATCGAAAAACTTTGAATATTTGATTCTTTTTAAAGGTTGTCTGAGAAGTCTAGGTTGCTATCCAATCCGCCCCCTAAATCCCCCATTTTGGGGGACTTTGAGGAAGGAGTGGCTCGGAAGTCCCCCAAAATGGGGGATTGGGGGGCGAGTGTAAGAATCTTTAATACTTCTCAGACATCCTCTTAGATCTTTCTAATAGCCTGTTAGAAAGCCAAACCATCTATGTAAAACAGGTTATCTGCTTCACTTGGCTTTTGTATCCGTGATTTCCCTAAAATTGAAGCTAGCTTCACGCAAAGATTAAGCTGGCTCATGGTGTTAACACCCACTAAAGAAAAATCTTTGAATTGAATTAGATTTTTGCCATGGGACATTAATACTTTAGTAATGCATGTTTGCAACTTACTGGCAACAACTAAAATCAGCAAGTTCAGGACAAAAAGGGTATGCTCTAAACAACTTGTATTAGAACAATCGTTCTCTGATCTCTACTGACCTATGGCTAAACTGATCTCTCTGTCTTCTCCCAATACGGTTGGTACTGTGAAAGGCCCTGGAGAAAATGGTAACCAGTACTTATTTATTACGGCAGATAATCGCTATGTGAAGATTGGCGAGTTTGTCTATTACGAAGTAGAGGCACCAGACACAGGGGGACGATCGGCGGTTCGGCAAATTCTAGGTAAAATTTCGGCGCGGTGTTTAATTGACCATTTGCCCGATCGCATGTTTGCCGATACTGAAATTAGCCCAGAGGCGATCGCTGCTCTAGTTGGCTTCTCTCACCCCAACCCCGAAATTTATGAAGTCACGGTAGATGTGATTGGCTATTTCCACCCAGCCCTAGGCTTTATGAACCCGCGCGTCACCCCTAATCCGGGAGCAAAGGTTTATTTGGCAAGCGACGAAGGACTGCAAGCAGTCGTGAATAAAAAGCAGCCTGGAGAAGTTGGATCGGCGGCGATCGGCTCGTTGCTGCTGCGAGAGTTGAACGCGGTGCCTGTGGTGCTAGACGTGAAGGAATTGGTCAGCACGCACATGGCAATTTTGGCAGGGACAGGTTCGGGAAAGTCCTATACAGCAGGTGTGTTAGTTGAGGAACTGCTATCGCCCTATAATCGAGCGGCAGTGCTGATTTTTGATCCACATGGGGAATACGGGACGCTGGCAGATATGCGAGGTCATCCTGCCTTTACGGCTCCTGGTTACGCCCCCAAGGTGAAAATTTTAACGCCCAATGATATTCAAATTCGGATTTCGTCTTTAGACTACTATGACATTTTGACTTTGCTGCCTGAGATGAGCGATCGCCAACAGGCAATTCTGAGCAAAGCCTTCGCCATCCTTAAAAAACATAAGCGATCGAATGGCGAGTATCGCTGGGGAGTCAACGATTTGATTCATGCAGTGTTTGAAGCCGATCGCTCGGAGGATGACGAGGGCAATGAAAAAACAGGATCTTCTGCTCCAGCTTTAGAGTGGAAGTTGGATAAGTTAGCTAGCTCAAAATATTTCGATACTGCCAATCACCTCGCCCCCAAAGATTTATTTGAACCGGGACAAGTGACCGTTCTACAAATGAACGAAATTAGCCAAGAAGAACAACAGGTAATCTGCGCGGCAATTCTTCGGCAGTCGAACCAAGCCCGCATGAACACCCAGAAAGAAAACATTACTCCCGACGACGAGAATTATCTGCCCTACCCTGTCTTTATCTTGATCGAAGAGGCTCACCGTTTTGCCCCGGCACACGAACCATCTCGCTGCAAAATGATCATCCGCACCATTCTCAGCGAGGGTCGTAAATTTGGCTTAGGTATTGGGCTAATTACCCAGCGCCCTGGCAAGATCGACGCAGATGTACTGTCTCAATGCATGAGTCAATTCCTCATGCGCATCGTCAACCCGGTGGATCAAGACAGCCTCAAGTATGGGGTAGAAGCTGCCGGACGAGATTTGTTGAAGGAGTTGCCTTCTTTAACCAAAGGGCAAGTCATTATTTCTGGGGCTTGTGTTAATACACCTGTGCTTTGTCAAGTGCGGAAACGGCTCACAGTGCATGGTGGCGAAACGCTGAACGCACCAGAAATGTGGCAAAACTATTTCCAGGCGCATCAAGTCCAATCTCGCTTAATTGAGCAAGCCCCGATCGCCAGTCGGGAAAAGCCGAAGATGGTTAGAGGGGTCAGTATTGATTGAGTCCTCACAACATCCTTAAAGCTCCGGCAATACGCTACGAGATTGGTTAAAAGGTGTACTTTGAAATCATTGGAAGCATTACCAATGTTGAAACAATTGCTGTTGGAAGTTCGATTCGGAAGTTAGCTCGGCTGAGAGAACAGTTTGGGAATGGACGGTGGAGAAAGCTTAAAGGGATAGCCACAGTGCAACTTGACGATGGCAGTATTGGCGAGGCAGAAGTTCACTGGTATGAAGCTTATGGGATTGGCAAGAGAAGAATGAAAATCAAAAGATTTTTAGAGTAATTTTTGGACTAACAGTATGGAAAACACCAGAGGAAGGTTTGGAATTTGTATTTGTAACGATGACTGTGATGACCTAGAACTGCTCAAGGTTTATCAGATTTTGCCTGATGACACTCCCAGCCAAAAAGGTTATGTCCGAGTCGTGGACGAATCGGCAGAAGATTACTTATATCCTCAAAGTTTCTTTGTGCTACTTGAATTGCCTCAAGCCGCCGAACAGAAGTTGCTGTCCATTGTTAAACCATAATTCTGGGGCGTATCCTAAAATCAGAGCTATCTCACGAGTCTTCTATTCTTATGCGGCGACTTCAATATCTGCCCTGGCGATCGCTCTTCCTCACTGCTGCGGTCACCATTTTTTGCACCATCGTCTTATCGTATGCCGTGGGGTTTAGCACCATGAATTCAGCGATCGTTAGCCAAGTCTTGGCAACGCTCTACACTCCTCCTTGGCGTACTATCACTGACCTTGCCGTTTCAGCCGGAGTCGGTGCAGTAGCCGTTTATTTTTTAGAAACTCTATTTCCTCGCACCGCTATTAACACCAATATATTGTGGACTTTGATTCTGTGTTTAATGGTGGTGCTGATCATCAAGTCCTATTTACCTTTACCCGAAGGATTAATTGCCCCCAGTCAAATTTCTTTGTTAGGAATTCTGCTAGGCGTGTTTTTGTTAGGCGGAAAGCGTTACTGGCGCTGAGTAACCTCATACGGGGAAACACTTCTCATTCAAGAAATGAACTGATGTTTCAACCTCATACAAAAAAATGTGTCGAAATATGTACTTGACGTAAGACTGATTCATCTTCCTCTGTAGGATGTTACAAGGCTTCAAAAATATAAACAGTCGTTATCGATGCGCTAAGAATATTCAAAGATATGCTTATCGCATTCCTGGTATATTTCTGAAAGAACCCGTCGAACAGCGCAAACAAAAAGATAAGTTGAAGGTTGCCGGACGACATCTGTGCCCTGGCTTTAACCGACTTAGCTATCAATATCAATTGCCGTCTGAGGCTGCCAAGCCTGCTGGCTTTTCGTGACTGTTACCAGCAGACAGGGGTTTCTGTGTTCGGAATCTCAGTGACTCATTAGGAAGGGAAATTAATGTCTTATTCACAAACTCAGACTCAGTCGAAAACTGGGTATCAGGCTGGGGTAAAAGATTACCGCCTGACATACTACACACCAGACTACACGCCTAAAGATACAGACATCTTGGCAGCATTCCGGATGACTCCTCAGCCCGGAGTACCACCCGAAGAAGCAGGCGCAGCGGTTGCGGCTGAATCTTCTACTGGCACCTGGACGACGGTTTGGACGGACTTGCTGACCGACCTCGATCGCTACAAAGGTCGTTGCTACGATATCGAATCAGTTCCCGGTGAAGACAATCAGTACATCGCCTTCATTGCATATCCTTTGGATTTGTTTGAAGAAGGTTCTGTCACCAATATGTTGACCTCCATTGTGGGTAACGTATTCGGTTTCAAAGCGCTGAAAGCTTTGCGTCTAGAAGATTTGCGGATTCCTGTTGCTTACCTGAAAACCTTCCAAGGTCCTCCCCACGGAATTCAAGTTGAGCGCGACAAATTGAACAAGTACGGTCGTCCTCTGTTGGGCTGTACGATTAAGCCCAAATTGGGTCTGTCGGCTAAGAACTACGGTCGGGCAGTCTATGAGTGCTTGCGCGGTGGTTTGGACTTTACCAAAGATGACGAGAACATTAACTCTCAGCCGTTCCAACGGTGGCGCGATCGCTTCACTTTCGTAGCAGATGCAATCTACAAAGCACAAGCAGAAACAGGCGAAATCAAAGGTCACTACCTCAACGTGACTGCTGGAACCTGCGAAGAAATGATGAAACGGGCGGAATACGCGAAAGAACTCGGTATGCCCATCGTCATGCACGACTTCTTTACCGCTGGTTTCACCGCCAACACCACCCTGGCGCACTGGTGCCGTGACAACGGCGTTCTGCTCCACATTCACCGCGCTATGCACGCAGTCGTTGACCGTCAGAAGAACCACGGGATGCACTTCCGGGTTTTGGCAAAGTGCTTGCGGATGTCGGGCGGTGACCATATTCACACCGGAACCGTTGTGGGCAAACTGGAAGGCGACAAAGCCATTACCTTGGGCTTCGTTGACCTGCTCCGCGAAAACTACATTGAACAAGATCGCTCCAAAGGCATTTACTTCACTCAAGATTGGGCATCCATGGGCGGCGTGATGGCTGTGGCATCGGGTGGTATTCACGTTTGGCACATGCCTGCGTTGGTCGAAATCTTTGGCGATGACTCTGTGCTTCAGTTTGGTGGTGGTACCTTGGGTCACCCTTGGGGTAACGCGCCTGGTGCAACCGCTAACCGTGTTGCGTTGGAAGCCTGCGTCCAAGCCCGGAACGAAGGTCGTGATCTCATGCGTGAGGGTGGCGACATTATTCGTGAAGCTTGCCGTTGGAGTCCTGAACTGGCGACCGCTTGCGAACTTTGGAAGGAAATCAAGTTCGAGTTTGAATCGCAAGACACAATCTAATGAACCGTGGGATGTTAGCTATCAGCAATTGATGCGCGATCGATCAGATTGAATTTATTAATTGCTGGTAGCCCCTAACTTCCTTCTCCTCATGGATATCAAGCAAATTGCTAAAGACACCACCAAGACGCTCGGCAGCTACCTGACTTATCAGGCGCTTAAAACGGTTTTGGCTCAGTTGGATGAAACTGACCCCAAACGGGCATATTGGCTCCATCAATTCTCTTCACGGGAAAAGATTCAAGATGGTGAGGCTTATCTCAAGGCGCTCTTTCAAGAGAAGCAAGATTTGGCTTTTCGCATTTTGACGGTTCGGGAACATTTGGCAAATGAAATTGCTGAGTATCTTCCTGAAATGCTGCGATCGCACATGCAGCAAGCCAATATGGATCAACGCCGTCAGCAATTGGAACGGATGACGCAGATGAACTTGACCCCGATCGCGGAGCCTGAGAAAGAGCCAGACTCTGAAGAACAGTAGCCCAATTTTACCCATCATCTAACTAAGGAACTAATGAAAACTCTAGGTAAAGAGCGGAAGTTTGAGACTTTTTCCTATCTGCCCCCCTTGACCGATGCTCAAGTTGCACGGCAGATTCAATACACCCTCGACCAAGGATTTATTCCTTGCGTTGAGTTCAACGAAAACTCTGACGCAGAAATCTACTACTGGACAATGTGGAAGTTGCCTTTGTTCAACATCAAAACTCCTCAAGAAGTTTTGAGTGAAGTGCAACAGTGTCGCTCTGAGTATGGCAATTGCTATATTCGCGTGGTTGCATTTGACAACGTGAAGCAATGCCAAGTCATGAGCTTTATCGTTCACAAGCCTGGTGCAAGCAACACGAGCACTGGCTATCGCTACTAAGATTTATTTCTATCTCTGATAGATCATATTTGGGGAGACGGTCCAACCGTCTCCCCTTTTTTACACTAAAAAAATTCGTTTGTGTCGTCGCTCTAGTTTTCAGGACTAAAATTATAGAGTATCCACCGGAGCAACAACATGGCGCTTCAGCAACAAGCCGAACAGCTTCAGCAAGAGATTGATAGCAAGCGGCAAGAAATTAGATCTGATGGCTACTCCATGTCTATTGGTGAATGGATTAGCTTGTATGAAGATGGAGAAATTGATATCCATCCAGAGTTTCAACGATTTTTTCGTTGGACTAATTATCAGAAGACAAGCCTGATTGAGTCGTTGCTCCTTGGTATCCCTATCCCACCTATATTTGTCTCCTAACGTGAAGACGGAATTTGGGATGTCGTGGATGGTCTTCAGAGGCTTTCTACCATCTATGAATTTGCTGGAAAGCTGAAGGATGAAACTAATAAGATTAAACCTGCTTTAGCACTTGAGAAAACAAAGTATTTACCCTCTCTTAAAGGTAAAAAGTGGGATGATGAAAGTGATCCGGAAAGCTCCTTTACCCAAACTCAGCGACTCTTAATTAAGAGATCAAAAATAGCGGTCACTATTCTTCAAAAGGAAAGTGATGAGATGGCTAAATATGAGCTATTTCAACGTCTTAATACTGGAGGATCAATAGCTACTCCTCAAGAAATTAGAAATTGCATACTTGTGATGTACAACAGAGAAATGTACCACTGGATGCGAGAACTAAGTCAGAATGAAGCGTTTCAGGCTTGTCTTTCGCTGAGCGATCGCTCCCTGGAGGAGCAATATGATATGGAACTTCTCCTAAGATTTTTGGTTTTCCGAACAATTGATGAAGGCGAACTTCGTGGCATAGGAGATATTGGTGTATTTCTGACAGACAAAATGGTCGAAATGGCTAAAAGAAAAGATTATGAATATGAGAAGGAGACAGAAGCATTTAAATTAACTTTTGACATCCTTTCCAATCAAACTGGATCAAATACGTTCCGAAAGTATGTCCCTCAGAAAGATAAATTTTCTGGCGGCTTTTTGGTATCTGCTTTTGAAGTGATAGCTCTAGGCGTTGGCTATAACCATAAAGAATTGCGTAATTCTGATATTAATATAGAAGAACGAGTTAAGCACATATGGACGGACACGCCATATCCCTCTTGGTCTGGTAGCGGAACTGATGCTAAGGGAAGAATGCCTAAACTCGTTCCACTCGGTCGTGATTTGTTCAAAGCATGACGATTCGCAGTTTAGAAAACCTAAGTGACAGTTTGTCATCAGATTTAGCATGGCGAAGAAAAGAGCTTTCTGACCTGAAGGCTCTTGTTGAAACTAGAAGTTTTTCTTCAAGCAAACACAATGCACTGCTCAGAAGCGGGGTCACGATTTTGTACGCTCACTGGGAGGGCTTTGTGAAAAAAGCAGCCTCTAACTATCTTGAGTTCGGGTCAGCGCAGCGCCTACCCTATAAGGATCTCTCCAGTAATTTCATCGCGCTTGCCATGAAAGCTAGATTGAATGAAGCAATGGAAACAAACAAAGCTACTGTTTTTACAGAAGTAGCAGAATTTTTCCTAACTAAACTTGATCAGCGCAGTTCTGTTCCCCACAAAGACGTGATTAAGACAGGTGCTAATCTTTCATCTTCAATGTTCAAGGAAATTATTTGTGTTTTAGGGTCAGACTACTCAGATTATGAAATCAAACAAGTTTTGATTGACGAGAAATTACTGGCACGAAGAAACAATATTGCACATGGTGAATATTTGTTACTAGATCTTCAAGATTATCTAGAACTGCATTCACAAGTTATAGGCATGATGGAGCTTCTACGGAATCAAGTTGATAATTGCGCAGCCATAAAACGATATTGTCGAGAGTAAATATGAC
The DNA here is from genome assembly GCA_019358855.1 of Timaviella obliquedivisa GSE-PSE-MK23-08B. NCBI lineage: Bacteria > Bacillati > Cyanobacteriota > Cyanophyceae > Oculatellales > Oculatellaceae > Timaviella > Timaviella obliquedivisa. Next base: position 75,312 of record JAHHII010000014.1, read on the forward strand.
TCACGATAAAGTTTAGACACATCCATCGATAAAATGAAAAGTCATGGTATACAACGACTTTTTCCCTAGCCATAACTAAAACTACTCTCGGCTTAACCCCTCAAAAAGGTGTAATCTCCTTGCTCAGATTCCTCATATCACCCACTCTTCCCCAAACTCTCAACGAGTTTCCATCCATCCCATTTTCAGGCAAAGTCTGTGAACGAGAGAGAAAGCTCGGATGACCTTTAAAGCACTCCCTAGCGAGATCACGCTGGCTGAACTAGAGGAACGGTTCTCGCTCCATCGATCGGCTCCAAGTGCATCGTAAAACCCTACAGAAAACTCAATAGCGGCTTGATCACCGATCGCCTGACTCATGCCAATCACATAGGGAATATGACGAGCGATCGCCGCTGCTTGTACCTTTGAATAACAAGCATTAAGAATTACACATTCGACGCTATCAGCAAATAATTTAAACAGCCCTGCCAAGGCTTCAGCATCAACCAGCTTTGTCTTACCAGCTTCATCTTCAAAAGCAATTCCTTTCTCGCCTTCCCCATGTCCAGAGAAGTGGACAATTTGTGGCTTCAGGTCAAGCATTGCCCGTCGAAAGTCTTTGGGTCGAACTGCTTCTTTCTTAACAAGACGAAATTTCTCGCGTAGTTGCGATCGCTCTAGTCCTGTCTCAATTTCTCGCTGTTCTTCATCTAATCGCAAACGAGCAGTTTCTTTTGGATTAGCACTTAACATCAATATCGTGATGACCAAAGGGTAACTGCTCATCCTGATGAGTTTAAGACTGTTATTTTCTGACAGTATACTCGGTCGAGATGAATCTCTAAAACTCTATCCAAATCAGTCCTTAAACTCCAATCGCTGCTGCTGAGCCTTAAGTCTGATAATTTGTGTTTGAATATCCTGGAGCGTTTCTTGTAATACCTGAAGATCAGAAGCAAGTAAATGGGGAGTCAGCATTTGCAAAAGAGAAGCTCTATCCACTTCATAATTGAGCAGCAGTAGACGGATATCATTTTCATACAAACTGGCTCTTGTAAAATTGCCTTGTCGGTATAGAGAAGGCAAAGCATAGAGCTTGAGAATCAAAAGCCCCTCAACTGTGACACAGCGAACCCGTTGGGAACCAAAAACCTGCTGAGTGCTGTAGGTTTGCTGAACTTGTTGAAATAGCGGATTTCTTGTTAGTAGCAAATCGACCTGCAAATCTTCAAACTGACCCCGAGCAAAGTCTTGATTTTCATTACTCAGAACCAGTTCAGGAAGGCGATCGAGATCATCGCGGCTGAGAATGAAGTCAATATCCTGGGTATTTCGTCCTTCAACGTAACTGAGTAACGCAAGTCCTCCCACCAATAGGTAATCAATCTGTTGGCTTTCAAGGCGATCGAACAGCCTTTGTGCTAGTTCTACTAATCGGTCTGAGTTCAACTCCTGAGTTTCCCAATTCTTAAGATCAAAAGCAACACCGTTCCTCAAAATATTACCAATTGCTTGAGTTTGAAACATAATTCAAGTTGAGGAATAAATTAACCCAGCAACGATAATTGACCTATTGTAAAGCGTAAACAGAAGAGGTTACTTTTCTGGTGAAAAATCGATAAATCAAGGTCTAGCGTTTACGAATCGCTAATTTTTTAAACTTAAAGCCTTTAGGAGCCGATCGCCCCTCATCAATTCCCTCTTCAACATTTACCCCAAAATGCTTGTGTCAAACCCGCCTTTACCCTTATGCTAATCAACACTGGTTTTTCGATACCAGTAGACAGGCTTAAGGTGAGGACGCTGGCTAGAAGTGTTACAGCACAACTAACCAGCTAACCTAACTTTCTGGAAGTAGCAGAAGGCTAGGCTGTGACGATTTTATCGTTTCACCTCGCTAATGTTAAACAAGTGGTTAGAAACACCACACCTTAAGCTTTTCTTCTCAACCCAACATTAGCGAGGGAAATAGTATGAGTACAGAGTTCAACGAACTGCTGCCCGTTTCGCACGGCGATAAAGCGCAGGTGTGGATCGTCGGGACACGAGAGCAGGTAACGCATTTAATCAATGAATTCTACGTTAAAAAGATAGCCAGCGATCGTCTTCATTTCACGCCGATCATCCCTGCCCCGTTTGCCACTGGTAAGTACATGACCGTCTTGGTGAGATAGACAAAACACCGGGGGCTATCGTATCTATACTGTAGCCCTCGACAATGCGATCGTGCTCTCTACAATGCCATTGTCACTGTTCAATATTTAATTGCGCGCCTTGCAATGCGATCGCAACTCCACACAATGCTATTGTTCTTCTGACAATGCGATTGTGAGCCGACACAATGCGATTGTGCATTCTACAATGCTATTGCGAGATGATGCAATGCGATCACCAAGCATTTTTATTGAAAAATAGCCGACCTTCCTCAGTAGAAAAGTTAGCTAATAAGTCGTCATGGGCACAATAAGCGAGTCAATTCTCACTGAGACTTTATTATGCCTAGCCCAGATATCTCTCGCCGTCTCACTCTCAACTTACTCAGTCAAGATATCGATTCATTCAACGGCTTAAAAGTCATTCCTCAATACAGCACCACCCGCAGCCAAGCCACCCTCGAAACCTTGCAGCAAACCTATCAAGTCATGTTGGCACAACAGCAAGCCGAAACCGAAAAGCTTGCCCTCTACCGCGCTGCAACTGATGCGGCTCGTTTGGCAGAGTGGAATTTTCACAACGCTGTGCTAGCCATGAAAGAAGTAGTGCGTGGGCAGTATGGCTCAGATAGCGACGAAGCTCAAGCGATCGGGTTGAAGAAGAAGTCCGATCGCAAGCGCCCCATTCGACAAAAAGCAGCAACTGCCGTCTAAAATCTAAATCCAGGAACTTGATTCTTGAAATTCTGCGAACCCTTATAGCCAGAAGCCTCTGCCAGTTTTTGTAGCGTTTGAGTTCCTTCTAACTTCTGTCCGCCCACTTCCCAAGTTGGAAAGCCCGTAATCTTATTTGCTTGACAGACCGCCGTTTGAGAATTCTGACCATCAGGAGCACATTCAACATAAGGAAACTCCTTAGCAGCTTCCTTACCAAACAATTCTTTCTGATCATTACAATGTGGACACCAGTAAGCGCCATACATCTTTGCACCCGTCGCTTTAAGATGCTTTGCTAAAGCGATTTCAGATTGTCCTGAAAATTGCGCAATCGGAGGACCTGCTTGCCCAGGCGTATTAGACCCTGCAACAGCGTTTCCTCCAATATTGGAGTAAATGCCCAGGGTTGCCACAACTGTTACAAGTGACACGATCGCCCCTGTAAAAAAGAGTTGCCCCCGATCTTCCCAATCCCTTCCTAGCAGCGTCAGGATAAATAAACTCAGGGCAAACAGCGCCGAAGCAATGCAGTAGTAGCAAATCCCACCTGCACCATACTTCGATACAAACTGGCTAAACATAATGAACATCAAATAGCCGCTAAACACCAGCATGGCAGTTGCGCCAGCAAAGAGCAGTAGCCACGTTGTGTTTTCCACGCTGGTTCTGGCTTGCCGCTTCTCTTCCGGATTGATCGCCAAAGGAACCAGCGCAAATGCTGCCATAGCCAGGTACGCAAGCAAGCCAAATAACGCTAAGGGCAATCCAAAAACTTCAGCATAGGGACTAGAGAGAACCTGTTCACAGCCGCCAGTTGGGCAAGCTGTTTCTCCGCTAAATAACTTGTTATAGGTAAGGTAGCCTGTGTTAAGGGCTCCTATCAGGGCGATCGCCCCAATTAAATAACGGGAACGACGATACATCCAAGGCACTTGACGGCGACGGCTACTCATAAACCCCTTATTTCTCAGATATCTCTGACACAATAACGTTTTCTATTCTGGCTCAAACTGCCCAAATTGAGTCTAGATTCTATCAATAGAGTTTTGGCGATAAAGTTTTAGAAGAGTTTCAAGCTACGAGCTTTAAGAAGTAACAGTCGATTGAATTAGCTTCGAGTTCTCTTGTAGCTCCTGTGGCTCTAAGCTGCGCTGTAGGGTTTCAACAAACTGGCTCACCCGGTTAGGGTCAATCGGCTGCTCAATCTGCCCCCGCCGCTTCAATGAACTTGACACAATCACGCCATCGGCTGCTTGAATCAGTTGAGGAATATTTTCCCAACTCGCGCCACTCCCAATAAATACTGGAGTTCCTCTAGCGGCGGCACTTGCTAACTCTAAATCTTCCAAATTTGGCGGACTGCCTGTCGCCCATCCTGACAAAATGATGCCATCTGCTAAACCCCGTTGAATAGTCTCTTGAACCGCAGTGGTTAGGTTAGGAGAACTTAACGGTCGGGCATGTTTTACCAATACATCTGCCAAAATTTTGATATCGCTACCCAGTTCTCGGCGGTAGCGGAGTAACTCATGAGCCTGCCCCTCAATCAACCCTTGGTCTGTCGCCATGACCCCAGTCAAAACATTGACACGAATGAACTGAGCGTTAACACAAGATGCGATCGCCAAGGCGCTCCTAGCATCATTCCGCAAAACATTGATGCCGATCGGTAGCGTCACCATTTGTTTCAACTGATGAACCACCAGCGTCATAGCGCTAACCACCACGGGATCAACCGCATTTTTAGGAAAGGGTGCATCAAAAAAGTTTTCAACGATAATGCCATGCACACCGCCCGCAGCCAGCGCAGTCGCTTCCTGCTCTGCTCGGTCAATCACAACCTTCAGGTCACCGCCCCAGCGTGGAGACGTTGGCAACGGCAACAGGTGAACCACACCAATAACAGGATTCAGGGTTTTGAAAATCTGGTTTAAGTCCACGAGCTTCCAGTATTGGGACTCATCAAAGAACGTCTCTCATAATAACTTTTCAGGGGACTGTTTTTGCAGCAACTCTAATTTGTCGTGAATTTGTCGTGTCCTAGTCAAATTCGTCGCAACCCTAGTTAGAACTAATTGAGCTATAGTGAGAGACGACCTCGCATTCCCCAACAGCGCTAATTCAAAGTAGATAAAAGTTACCCTTGAAAAAAACCGTAACACATCGTAATATTTCATTTTTTGCGATATCATTGTATGCAGCATCGCAAAGCGATCGCAACTTGATAAAAACTATTAGTTAATGCTTGGGCTACAAAACCCAGACCTTCTCAAAGAGCCATTTCTGGTGGATTTTATAGTGTGAGAGGTCTATGACGGCAGGATTCATACCCTGCATGGGCGACCCTTGTGGTATCTGCAAAGCAGCGCGCTGCGAATGACCTGATTAACCTTTCACCATCCACGTTCAATTACCTATTACTTATGGGCGACAAGCCAACTATTGCCGTTTCGCACCTCGGGTGCGAGAAAAATCGAATCGACACAGAACACATGTTGGGGCTTCTGGTTCAAGCAGGTTACTCGGTTGACTCCAATGAGGAACTGGCAGACTATGTCATTGTTAACACCTGTAGCTTCATCCAGGCGGCTCGTGAAGAATCCGTTCAGACGTTGGTGGAACTCGCTGAAGCTAATAAAAAAATCGTGATTACGGGCTGCATGGCTCAGCACTTTCAGCAAGAACTGCTAGATGAACTGCCCGAAGCTGTTGCAGTGGTTGGCACTGGGGATTACCAAAAAATCGTTGATGTGATCCAACGTGCTGAAGCTGGCGAACGGGTTAAAGAGATTTCCGCAGAGCCTACTTACATTGCTGATGAAACTGTTCCTCGCTACCGCACCACCACTGAAGGGGTTGCCTATTTGCGTGTCGCAGAGGGCTGTGATTATCGCTGTGCCTTTTGCATCATCCCTCACCTGAGAGGGGATCAGCGATCGCGCTCCATTGAATCTATTGTTGCCGAAGCTCAACAGCTTGCAGCAGAAGGCGTCCAGGAAATCATCTTAATTTCTCAGATCACCACCAACTACGGATTAGATCTGTACGGCGAACCAAAATTAGCCGAGCTTCTACGGGCGCTTGGCAAAGTCGAGGTTCCCTGGATTCGGATGCACTATGCCTATCCAACCGGGTTAACTCCCAAAGTCATTGAGGCAATTCAGGAAACTCCTAATGTAATCCCTTATCTGGACTTGCCTCTCCAACATTCTCACCCTGAGATATTGCGCGCCATGAACCGACCCTGGCAAGGGCGAGTTAACGATGGCATTATCGAGCGCATCAAAGCTGCCCTACCCAACGCGGTGCTGAGAACCACGTTAATAGTTGGGTTCCCTGGCGAAACTGAAGAGCATTTTGAACATCTGCTTCAGTTCGTTGAACGCCACGAGTTTGATCACGTCGGCGTGTTCACCTTCTCTCCTGAAGAAGGAACTGCCGCCTATTTGCTCCCTAACCCCATCTCTCAAGAAGTAATGGACGAGCGGCGAGACGCAATCATGACCTTACAACAACCGATTTCCTTGAAAAGGAACCGGGCAGAAATTGGCAAAGTGATTGATGTGCTGATTGAACAAGAAAACCCAGAGACAGGTGAACTCGTTGGTCGATCGATTCGGTTTGCCCCGGAAGTCGATGGACTAGTTTATGTCCAGGGCGAAGCGCGGTTAGGGACGATTGTCCCTGTCGCCATCACAGATGCAGATATTTATGACCTCTATGGTCATATTGCTGATCTATCTACTCAACTCAGAGGTGCGCTCAGCCGTGTCTCTGTTCACACACCTTAAGGAGCTTTAATGACCCTTTCATTCAATAGCTTAGGTTTGTCCGAAGAGCGCGTGCAACACCTTGAGAAATCAGGTTTTGAAACGCCAACGGCAATCCAAGCCCAAGCCATTCCCCATTTACTAGCTGGACGCGACATGGTTGGTCTGGCACAAACGGGCACCGGTAAGACGGCTGCTTTTGCGCTGCCGATGCTGGAACGCATTGACCTTAATAGCAATGTGGTTCAAGCCTTAGTCTTGACTCCCACTCGCGAGTTAGCGGTTCAGGTTTTCCAAGCGATTCGCTCTTTTAGTGATGACAAGCGATTACAAGTTCTGCCGATCTATGGTGGACAGTCTATTGATATTCAAATGCGTCGCCTTCACCGAGGTGTCCAGGTTGTGGTTGGCACGCCTGGACGGGTTTTAGACTTGCTTAAGCGAGGCGACCTAAAGCTCAATAACGTGAGCTTTCTGGTACTTGATGAAGCAGACGAGATGCTGAATATGGGCTTTATTCAAGATGTTGAGCGCATCTTGGCACAGGCTCCCGCAGAGCGCCAAACGGCATTTTTCTCGGCAACGATGGAGCCCTCAATTCGAGAACTAACTGCTAAATTCCTACGATCGCCCGTCATTGTCAATGTTGAGCAAGCTAAGACTGCTCCCTCGCGCATTAACCAGGTAGCATACATTGTTCCTCGCGGCTGGACTAAAGCGCGATCGCTCCAGCCCATTTTAGAAATGGAGGATCCCGAATCGGCGCTGATCTTTGTGCGGACTCGGAAAGCAGCGGCTGATTTAACTCGCCAACTTCAGTCTGCTGGACACAGCGTAGACGAATACCACGGCGACCTGAGCCAGTCTCAGCGCGAACGTCTACTGCTTCGCTTCCGTCAGCGTCAGGTGCGGTGGGTTGTCGCAACAGACATTGCTGCCCGAGGTCTCCACGTCGATGATCTGACGCACGTGATTAACTATGACCTGCCTGATAGTGTAGAAAGTTACGTTCACCGGATTGGACGAACTGGACGGGCTGGTAAAGAAGGAACTGCAATTTCGATCGTTCATCCGCTCGACAAGCGTAAGCTGAGAGATATTGAACGCCATGTCCGTCAGAGCTTGACGATTGGCACTATTCCTACGCGCGCAGAAATTGAAGCACGTCATTTGCAAAAGCTTAAGAGCCAGGTTGGGGAAGCGCTTGCAGGTGAACGCATGGCTTCCTTCCTTCCGATCGTGTCTCAGCTTAGCGAGGAATTTGATCCCCATATGATCGCTGCTGCTGCGCTGCAAATGGCGTATGACTACATCCGCCCAAGCTGGATGAAGTCGGATCAGCCTACTGACGACCCTGTGTACGAAGAAGAACGTAAGCCTCGGCGTTATGGCAACAGTTCGTCTCGCTCGTCGGGCGGATCTTCTGTTCCTAAAGGTAAACCCGTCAAGCGTGATAAGGCATCCGGTGCTGTCCATTAATCTCTTGGATTACTACCGTCAGATTAGTCAACAGCTTCTGACGGTAGTAGATTTGGAGACAACGGGCTTATATCCGTCTAATAGTCGCGTCATTGAAGTTTCCGTTCTCCAAGCTACTTTGGAGGGCGGTATTCGTTTGCATGAAACAAGTTTGATTAATCCTCAGACTTGCGTTCCTAGTAAGATTACTCACATTACAGGCATTTCTCAGGAGATGGTGGAAAGAGATGGGGCGATCGCCCCTGAGGTTTTCCCCTATTATCTTCCTCTTCTCAATTCTGGTATCCTTACAGCCCACAATATAGAGTTCGACTATCCCTTTTTGCAGGCAGAGTACCAGCGATTAGGGATAGTTTTTGAGCGTCCTACAGAACAACATCTCTGCACTGTTCAACTCTCTCGCTTGATGCTGCCTGATTTATCTTCCCGCAGTCTGCCAAATCTTGTTCGACACTTCGGTTTCCAAGTCGGCAAATCCCATAGAGCTAAGGCAGATACCTTAGCTTGTTGGCTTTTGGCAAAACAGCTATTAACTGAAATGCTTAATGAACCTGACAAAGATTTGCTCGATCGCTTTGCTCGTCAGTGGTTGCCGCTAAAGGAGGCTGCCAGGTTACTAAACTGTTCGCAGCCTAAAGCAAAAGTATTGCTAGCTGTGATTCCTTCTCGGCAAGCCGGTCGTAGTGGCACACTCATGTATCAGCGAGGAGATGTAGAGCGAATGTTGGACGAAGAGCAAGGAAACTCCCAGCTATCTTTGCTTTGAGCCATTTGCTTGATGTACGCTCTCTTTAAAATGTAATGCGATGCTCTAGCGACTATCAGAGCAATGAGTCTACGGTGAAGAAGTGGCTATGATTTCTAATTAAGTCATAATAAAACCCCATAGACTCTTTAAGAATCTATAGGGTTTATTATGACAGCGTCTATAGAGTCTATGCTGCAGACAAGGTTCGGCGCTTGCTAACCAAGCGGAAGACTTCAATAATGTCTTTCTCCGCCCAGTCCTTGAAGTTATCTAAGCCAATACCACACTCATAGCCAGCGTTGACTTCCTTCGTATCTTCCTTCATCCGCTTGAGTGAATCAAGATTGCCTTCATGCACAATCTCGTTACCTCGACGAACCCGAACACGAGTGTTCCGAACTATTTTGCCAGACAAGACATAACATCCAGCAACTGCACCTCGTCCTACTGGGAAGACAGCCCGAACTTCCACCTGACCCAACGGCTCTTCCACCATCTCAGGATCAAGCAGACCTTCCATTGCACCCTGGATATCTTCCAAGAGCTTATAGATGATGTTGTAGTCGCGGACATCAATACCAGCTTTATCGGCTGCTTGGCGCGCCCCACTTGCCAAAGTGGTGTTGAAGCCCACAATCACCGCAGAACTAGCTGCCGCCAAGTCTACATCTGTCTCAGTTATTTCGCCGGGTGCTGCTAATAGCACTCGAACCTGAACTTCCTTCTGAGGTAACTGTTGCAGCGCTCCTAGAATTGCTTCTACAGAACCTTGGACATCTGCCTTCAAGATCAAGTTAAGTTCTTTTAACTCACCCTCTTGAGCTTGAGCCGAGATAGTAGTTAGACTGACACGACGCGATGCCATTGCCTGCTGGAGGCGGGACAGTCTTTGCTGATCAGTGCGATCGGAAGCCAAAGAGCGAGCCTCTCTCTCGTCTCGATAGACTTCAAACTCATCTCCAGCAGCAGGTACATCACTCAGACCTAGAACTTCAACTGCATAAGATGGACCAGCAACGGTAACACGCTTGCCGCGATCGTCAATCATCGCCCGTACCTTACCAAACACCGAACCCGCTACTAGGATGTCGCCTACCTTAAGCGTTCCGTTTTGGATAATCAGACTAGCAACAGGACCTCTCGCTTTATCAAGGTTGGCCTCAATGACTGTTCCTTTAGCAGGGCGATCGGGGTTAGCGTAGAGGTCTTCTACTTCCGATACCAGCAGAATCATTTCTAAGAGGGTTTCTAGATTTTCGCCCTTAATGGCGCTAACGGGCACCATAACAGTGTCACCCCCCCATTCTTCAGCCACTAGTCCGTACTCGGTTAACTCTTGCTTAACGCGATCGGGCTGTGCCCCTTCTTTATCAATCTTGTTGATAGCAACAATGATAGGCACACCTGCCGCTTTAGCATGACTAATCGCCTCAACGGTTTGGGGACGCACTCCATCGTCAGCCGCAACCACCAAGATCGCGACATCAGTAACCCTGGCTCCTCTTGCCCGCATTGCTGTAAACGCTTCGTGTCCAGGAGTATCTAAGAACACAACTTGCTGAACTTGATCACCATGCTCTACGTCAACGTGATACGCCCCAATATGCTGGGTAATACCGCCTGCTTCACCTTGTGCCACCTTGGTTTTACGAATAGAGTCAAGCAAGGTCGTCTTACCATGGTCAACGTGTCCCATGATGGTGACCACAGGCGGACGACGGATGAGGTGATCCAGGTCAGATGCCTCAATCATCTCGGTAACTTTCTTCGCTTCAGCCTCGACTAGACCTGTCTCAACTTCAATCTCAAACTCTTGAGCCACCATGGCGGCAGTAGGAATGTCAAGAATTTGATTGATGTTAGCAGCAATGCCTTTGATGAAGAGAACCTTAATCAGTTCAGTCTCAGGAACGCCTAGCAACTCTGCCAGGTCATGCACTGAGAGACTTCCTGTGAGGGTAATTTGCTCAGGACGCTGACGAACTTCTTCTTGACGGCGATCGCGCTTAAAGCCACGAGAGTTACCACTATCAGAAGAAGACCTCTTACTCTTAGGTGGGCTAAAAGTCGCTACAGCAGGCTTAGAACCAGGTTTCGCTTTTTGCTTGGCTGGGCGTGCTAGAGACAAACTAATTTGAATGGGACTGGGCTCACCATTGTCATTCTCATCGTCATCATCAAGTAAAGCTCCTGCCGCTAATTCATCTTCATCTTCAATAACAGGCTGTACACGGCGCTTTGTCTTGGTTGCAGCTGCCTTAGCTGCCTTAGCCGCCGTTTCTTGTTCATCGTCTTCCTCTTCCTCCCAGCCTTTGTTTTTCTTAGGAGGCCGAGGAGGCGTAGGACGGCGAAGATCGTCACCTAGTGCAGGGGGTGCCGCTGTTCCATCGACACCTACTTTTACTTCGCCTGTGTCTGCGGCTGGGCGAGAGGGCTTATGTCGTAGCTCAATAATGGGCTTAGGGCGAAGCTGAGGTGCATCAGCGATCGCCGGACTTTCATGGCGACGAGGTGCATCTTTGGTTGTGAGAATAATCTCGGTAGCTCTACCATTTTCTGGAGCTGTCTGCTCAGATGTATCAACTTTCGCTTTTCTTAGAGTCGGACGGTTTGCCGAACTGGTGGTCACTGCATGAGGAGACTTTGCGACAGGGCGACTAGGCGGCACAACTAACTCTCTAGGTGCTGCCGTCATCGGATTTTTTAGAGGAACAGTCTCTGCTGCCACAGAGGGTTGTTCTAGCTCAGTAACATTCACTTCTCCTTCAGGCGCTTCTGGCTCAACTGTCGATCCGTTCATCTCAGTGTCGGATACAGCATCAACTGCACTATTGTCTGCCAAAGCTTCGTTGACGATAGTGTCATTGACCACCCTATCCTCATCAGCATTGGCTATTTCACCAGGACGCGCCGGAGGACGAGCAGGCGCACTCAGTTTTGCCAGAGGCTGAGCGGGGGGGGCTACATTGGTTGTAACTGGAGCTACGGCCTCGACTTCTGGGCGCTTGGGCGGCTCGGTTAGAGGACGATTTCGACGGATTTCTAAAATCTGCTGTTTCTTTACAGGGGGCTTGAGCGACTGCTTGGCTGTAGAAGTAGCAGAAGGAGCCGAAGTGGGCTTTTGGGAGAGGGTGGGAGTATATTTCTCAGCCGCAGTGCGAATTTGAGCAGCCTCTTCTTCAGTAATGGTGCTGCTATGGCTTTTAACTGAGATGCTGAGCTTATCGCAAACCGTCAAGATGTCTCGATTGTCCAAATTCAATTCCTTCGATAACTCGTATATTCTGACTTTGCCGTTGTTCATCCAATATCCCCTCTGCGACCTGAATATGTGTGCTACATAGTGACCTACTGCTTTTCCTGAACGAAACTACACTGGAGACATTAACCCGAATTCTAGCTAAAACCAGATCATTCCACTCAGAGAATGCCACAAGGACTATCTCTGTGACTACCAAGCTTAATCTTTTAGTTACTGTCTTCACCAAGATTACTCCTTGCAGGGAGTAATCTTGATGCATCATTGTTGCTCTGCCAATGCTTGTAAGGGCATTTCTTCTACTTTACATCGTTTTCCACAAGGAATGAGAGCAAGTAATTAGTGCAAAAATTAACGAATGTTAGTCGTTAAAAGGCGCTTGAAGCAGTTCTTTTACTTTTTGTATAAATTACTGAGCCTACACTCTTACAATCTACACCTTCACTCTAGCTTGGCTTTTTCTAAATGACATTGGGTTGGGGGAGCTGATAAGCGCTGCCAAAGACTCTGATAAAGTTCCTCTGGAACAGCTGCTTTAAGCGATCGCCCAAGTCGGTTCTTTTTCTGTGCCACTTGTAGGCAACTTTCCTGGGGACAGAGATACGCAGATCTTCCTATGCCTTCCTCCAATTGTACGATGTGAGATGGAAACACCCGTACAATTCGCCAAAAGCCTTCCTTAGGAGAGATTTTTCTGCAACTAATACAGCGGCGGTAGTTAGGAAGCATAGGCATATCTTGAGTGATCTAAATCCTAAATTTAGCCCTAGTCTAATCTTGAGGACGCTGCAAGGCTTCATTAACTTCAATTCCAAACCCATCTGCTCCACTAGCGTCCAGTTTCGCTTGGGTTTCGCTGTCTTCAAACCTCTCTTCGGTTTCTTCTGCCCAAGTTGATGACTGTGTAGGATAGCGTTCTTCGGCAAATGCCTCTATTTTGCGGTTCTCGGCTTCATAGTCGTACTTAGCAGTATCTTTAATATCGATTTTCCAACCTGTTAACCGAGCTGCTAAACGAACGTTTTGTCCTTCCTTCCCGATCGCCAAACTCAGTTGGTCTTCTGGAACTAGGACATGGGCTTGACGTTCTTCTGAGTTAACCAAACGCACCTCATCTACCCTGGCAGGACTCAGGGCATTAGCAATGTAGGTGGCTGGGTCAGGTGACCAGCGAATGACATCGATTTTTTCGCCCCGTAGCTCATTGACGACCACTTGAATCCGTGATCCTCTGGCTCCGATGCAGGCTCCTACCGGGTCAACATCGCGCTCAACGGTATCGACCGCAATTTTGGTGCGAGGCCCTACTGAGCGGGAGGGAGGATTGGCTTCACGAGCAACTGCCACAATCCGAACAATTTCTTCCTCAATTTCAGGGACTTCAGTAGCAAAGAGATCCACGACTAATCCAGCATCTGTTCTAGAGGCAAGAAGCTGAGGTCCTCGATGAGAACCCTCCAGGACTTTTTTAAGGAAGACCTTAAAAGTAGCATTGGCGCGGTAATTGTCGTTGGGCAGCTGATCGCGCTTGAGCAGTTCTGCTTCCACTTCAGATTGACCAAAACCACTAGTCACTGCCAAGATCACAGATTGGCGCTCGAACCGTAGAACTCTAGCTTGGAGGACAGTTCCCTCTAGCTCTTGAAATTCTTCTTGAACCAGTTTGCGCTGTTGATCTCGAAGCTTCTGGGCAAGAACTTGCTTGGTTTGAATGGCTGCCATGCGCCCAAAGTCTCCCTGATCGGGGGTGACATCAAGAACAACAGTGTCACCCAGTTGGGCTTCGGCAGCGACTTCTTGCACTTCTTGTAGCGAAATATTGTGATCGGAGTTATCGACGGTTTCTACGATAGTTTTGGTTGCTAACACTCGAAAGCCTTCGTCTTCGACGTCTAGCTCAACTTCAAAGTTATTAAAATACTCTTCATCAAAGTTGGGTGCGTCAGCACGATGGGTGCGACGATAGCGTTCGTAGCCTTTCAGCAGCGCCTCGCGCAGGGCTGCTTGAACCGCGTGCTTGGGCAGGTTGCGCTCGCGGCTAATTTCGTCGATCATTTCTTGGAGTTTGGGTAGCTCGACCATTGACATCGGAGAAACCTCTTCAGGGTGGGGATAGATTAAGTTTTTTGAAATTTTTTGGACTTGGGACGATCGCTATTCCAGGCGCTCTACGATTTGAACGCGCTCAATGAGATGCCGAGGAATGGCGATCGTCCGTCCTTTTTGGCTCAGGTGAACGTTGTCATCCTCTCGTCGGATCAAATTTCCCATCCAGGTATTTTGTCCTTTGTAAGGTTCAAGGGTCGTCACCTCTACCGGGAACCCCTTAAAAGAAGTAAATTCTCGATCAGTGGTTAATGTTCGAGAGATACCAGGACTAGAAACTTCCAGGATATAAGCATCGGGAATCACTTCCGATTCATCTAACACTGCTTCGAGTGCCTGACTCATCCGTTCACAATCCCGAAGACTGGTGTCTTGTTCTTGATTCCGAACATCAATGCGTAAAACCGGGGGGCTTTGGTTGGTATGAAAGACCGCTCCTACAACATCTAGCCCAAGGGCAGCAGCAACAGGGGTTGCCAATTCGGTAATGTGGGGGATGAGGGGATGGGGCATAACTGGAGCAACCGAGCAAGTTCAGCTAAAAATGATATTAAGAAATTAAAAAAAGTGGGCATTGACCCACTTCAGTGACCAGCAACTTAATTTTGAACCCAATCAAAATTGGTCGCCAATCTCGAGCTTTAGTTTAGCGCATCAATTCTAAAGCGTGTTGCTCTATGTCTGATTCTCATTATTCTCTAAGCGTCATCCCATACAGTTTTTTGAGGTCGGCTTTCAAAATTTCAGGATCAGCTTCGGTTAGCCGCTTTACGTAGTTAATCTTGAATTCTTCTAGCATTTCCACCAGCAAAGCCTGGATTTCCTCAGAGGCTCCTTGCTGAGCTTGGGTTTTAAGAGAATGACCAAAGCGATCGACTATTCGCTGAAGCAGGTCAATGCCAACCGGATCTTCGAGGGCAGCGATAAGAGCCTGGTAGGTATTTTGCGAAACCTGGGACACGAATTGTTGAGTGAGTTGGTTTGACCAGTTGCCGATGCCGGGGAGACGCTCTAAGCCTGAGTAAGCTGGAGAAGCACTGAGAACGCGGGTTAGGGTATGGTGCATGAAGGCTTCTAGGTCAGGTTTAACTTGAGGCAAAACTTGATAGACCAGCAGCGTTACTAGGTGTTGGGCGATCGCTTTCCCCTCGTCGATATTATTGAGATCGATATAGCGCTGACCGCTTGATGAGTGCAGCAGCCAGCGAGTAATTTCGCCTTGGCGAATCAATGCCTGGACTTGATCAATGGCGCGTAAAATCACGACTTCTGTTAATTCAACCGCCAGACTGGTGACTAAACCTTTAGTAAGGCGATCGCTCAGGGGTTTAAGATTGATCAGCTTGGCTTGATTTAACCGCACCAGCACTGGAATAATTCTCAGCGATCGCCAGAACGGCAGCAGCAACAGCAAGTCATACCATCGCCAGAGGAGCGCATCGAACCAAGTCACTTTGTCAATACGACTCAGAGCAAAAGTTCGTGCCAAAAGCTCAATGCCAAACAGCCCTAGAAACACTAGATCAATCTTTAAAAATAAGTCAATGGGAGCGCCGTTCTCGCCAATGCCTCGGTAATAGTTCGTGCGAATTAAGGGTGCAATTTGGCGATTGAAGAAAGTAGAAGAGGCATTCCAATTTGTTTGAGAGACGTAAGCTGGACTCCAAAAAGTTTCAAACGCTTGTTTAGAAGATTCCTGTCCGGTGTATTGTCGCATCCGTCTCTTAATCCGCTCCAGCGTGCCAGATTTATTGGCAGTTTGAAAAGGATCTTCCTCAATCATTTCAGTGCTTTGATTGCGCAACTGTTCTAGCAAACTGAGAACGCGGGGCGATTGCACTCCTGTTTGCGAGATTTCTGTTTCCAGGGCGGAGGCTGTTTGCAGATAAAGATCAGTAGAGCGGTAAGGTTCAATGCCTTTGAAGTTGGCACCATACCACTGAGTAAAGCTGGGCAGTTTTTGTAGATAAAAATCTCGCCAGGTAATATAGCTGAGGTCGAAGGCGACGAGGCTGAGATTGGTAAGAGCAGCGATCGCCATTAGCCGTTCAAACCAGAGGCGTTTGTCAAGACGGGAGGCTTTTCTAAGCTTTTTCTGAATCGTCATCGATAATCTCGTGAGGCAAGTTCATTATTACTTCGATCGACATCAATTTGCCCAACAGCCGAAGCGGTGAATTATAGAGACTGAGCCAGAACTGCGCTAAAAGCTGATGCTCAAAGCCTTGCGATAGACTATTAATAATCCTTAACATTTCTCTTTAATTATGCAGACAGTAGTTGCAGCAGCGAGCGGAGCTTACTGGCAGTGGCGAGACTATTCAATTTATTACGTTAAAGCAGGTGTGCGCCGCCCTAATCGTCCGCCCCTGCTACTAGTTCATGGGTTTGGCGCTTCAACCGACCACTGGCGCAAAAATGTAGCTGAGCTTAGTCAAGATTTTGAAGTTTGGGCGATCGATCTTTTAGGGTTTGGGCGATCGACCAAAGCCGTTGTGCCTTACGGGGGTGATCTGTGGCGCGATCAACTCCACGACTTTATTACCGAGGTGATTGGTCAGCCTGTGGTCTTAGCTGGGAACTCCATTGGCGGCTATGCAACTTTGTGTGTAGCGGCTCAACGTCCAGAATCGGTGGTGGGGTTAGTTCTGCTTAATCCGGCGGGTCCTTTTACCTCTACTCAGCCACTTCCAGAGCCAAATCCGTTGCAAAAGGCGCTAGGAGATACGGTTAAGGCTTTCCTGCTGTCGCCTGTGCCTAGCTTTTTTATTTTTCAGTATGTGAGGCAGCGATCGCTGATTCGTAAAACCCTGCTCAAGGTCTACCTCGATCCTAGCGCTGTCACTGACCAGCTTGTCGAAGACCTCTACCGTCCGGCTTGTGATACAGGTGCGGCTCAAGCATTTGCAGCCATGTTCAAAACGCCTGCGGGTGAGAAAAACGATGTGCTGCTGGCGCAAATGTCCTGCCCATTACTAATGCTGTGGGGTGAAGGCGACCCTTGGGCAAACGCGCGGGAGCGAGGCGTACAATATCGGCAGCACTATCCCAGCTTGACGGAGTTTTACCTACAGGCAGGGCATTGCCCTCATGATGAGGTGCCAGGGCAGGTTGATGGCTTACTCAAAGACTGGCTGTTTCGTGAAGGATTGGCTGCTGAGTAAGATAAGGAGCAACTTTAATTTGAGAACGAGTTTAGGCGCTGCCGAATTTTCGTACGAAAATTCGGCAGCGCCTAAACTCGTAAGGAAGGGACGCTGAGCAGAGTTATATTTTCATTCAGCAATACCCGAATTCAATGAAATAGCCAGCTTGTGAAGGCATACTTTTTGCCTCGGCGAATGGGCAACGAGGCGTGGGGATGGGTGAAATAGGAGGGAAAAGCTAGGACGGCTCCGGCTTCGGGCTGAACGGTAACGTCTTGGCGATCGAAAAAAGTTTCTCCTCCTTCAAAGCCATCATTCAAGTACCCAACAATGCTGATATCGCGGGTCGGGATGCCCTCCTGCACCTCCTGAAAGCGACTGCTGAGAAGGATATTATCGACATGGCGCTTATAAAAGTGCCCCTTGCGATATCGCAAAATAGAGCAGGGTTCGGCATAGGGAAATTTAACGCCGTAGGTTTGAAAGAGAAGATTTTGAACGCTCGCCAACTTGCTCAACATCAACTGGTTCATCGATCGAGATAGCTCATCCCGCCCGCCCAGTTGCAACAGATCATTGCTGCGTACCTGGTTGTCAACTTTCTCAATCAAAATTCCGGCGGCTTGAAACTGTGCCGACTCCACCGATTGAATAATCTGCTGGCAAAGCGCGGGTTCTAAAACATTTCGCACCAAAAAATTTCATTGCCGAGGGGAGTCAGAACAGGAGTAGACATGATGCACACTAGTCGAAGGGCAGATTAGTCGCAGCGAGAGTTACGAGAGTACGGATTGACCTTAGCGACAAACCATCAGAAAATTCCAGGAGTCCTGAGGCGTTCACCAAGCCTAGCTTATGTCTTGAAAACGATGGAAAATTCCACTGGTAACTCCCGCAAATGGTTCTATCCCATTGACCGAACCGCATGGATTTTGATCCTGGTGCTGAGCTTGGCGATCGGAATTCTGGTCATTAAGGGCGATCGCACCGCTCCTCGCATTCGTGACTTCACTTGGGAAAATCGTCAGGTGGGAACTGAAGATACAGCATTTGTGCTGACGTTTAGCCGCCCAATGGATCAGGCTAGCGTCGAAAATAACCTGCAAATTGAGCCTGCTCTGCCTGGAAAAACGAGTTGGGCAGGGCGACGGATGGCTTATACCTTAAATTCTCCTGCACCCTATGGTGAAAACTTTCAGATGAAGCTACAAGGAGCAAGAGATCGGTTTAGCCGATCGAATGATCTGCGCGCTCAAATGCAGCTTTACACAGGACAGTTCAAAACCCGCGATCGCGCCTTTGTTTACTTGGGTGTAGAAGGGGAGCAGGCAGGACGGCTGGTGCTGCAAAATTTGACGCAACAGAAACAGCAAATCCTGACTCCTGAAAATTTAGTGGTCATAGACTTTAAGCCCTATCCAGAAGGCGATCGTCTCCTCTTTTCAGCCAGCGATCGGACGGATACTAAAGCTCTCCTCAACCAGCAAATTTACACGGTCACCACTGGCATTTCCCTCCAGCAGTCTGCGACTGACCCAGGTGAAAAAAATTCAGTTTTATCGGTTAGCCCCGAAACCCAGCCTGGGGTCGTTAACTTAGTTCTCGACAACAAAAACTACCAAAACCTTAAGTTTGATCTTTCTCCTAATGGCAAGATCGTTATTGTCCAGCGGATTAATCAAAAAAATCCTGCCGATTTTGGTCTCTGGATGATTAAAGATGGTACGCCTGCCCAACCTCTTAAAACTGAACCGGGCGGTGATTTCTTGATTGCTCCAGACAGCACTTCTCTAGCAATGTCTCAAGGGCAAGGGATGGCGATTTTGCCACTCGAACCTGATGGTCAACGGCTGGATTTTTTACCTAAATTTGGTGCAGCACTGAGCTTTGCTAGTGATGGCTCTGCTGCCGCCATGCTGAGATTTAACCGTGATCCTAGTAATCCAACGCGATCGCTGTTCCTGGTGACTAACCAAGGTGTAGAAAAAGAACTTCTTAAAACCGACGGCTCTGTTGTAAGCGCCGAGTTTGACCCGACCCGAAAAAATCTTTACTGCCTTGTGACCAAACGTCTCTCTGGCAAAGAATATGTTGAAGAACCTTACCTTGTTGCCATTAACCTCGACACCGCCAAACGAGTTGACCTGCTGCGTCTGCCCATTCAACGAGATATTCAAATGACCCTCGCCCCTGACGGCTTAGGGATTTTGTTTGATCAAGTAGTAGAAGAGCAGAAAGGTGATCAAGATAAAGACAAGCAAGCAGGGCTGATTCGGAGTAGCGATGGTAAAGCGATCGCCTCTAGCCGCCTCTGGTTTTTTCCCATTTTGCTTGATGAAGCCAACATGACTCTCCCCGCCGATCCACAGCCATTAGAGCTACCCGGGTTGCGCCCTAAATGGCTACCGTAATCTAGTTCATAGTCCGCTATGATCTTCAGGAGAATTAATGCCTTGCTACTGCTCTTTTTTCTGCTCTGCTGAGGACTTGCTCCATGAAACGACTGCATCGCATTTTGCTTCTACCCTTGCTGGCTTTCCTCACCATGGGCATTTTGATTGCCTGTGCTAACAGCGAAAATAACCCTCAAGCTGCAATCAAAGTTGGCTCTAAAGACTTTACCGAGCAATTGATTGTGGGCGAAATGTATGCCTTAACTCTAGAGCAAGCAGGATTTACCGTAGAACGAAAGCTCAACCTCGGGGGCACCCCAGTTGCACAAGCTGCTCTAGAAAGCAATGAAATTGACCTTTACCCAGAGTACACAGGCACTGGATTGCTTACCGTTTTAAAGCTTCCAGCCCTCAGCGATCCACGAGAAGTCTTACAGGCTGTTTCAAAAGGCTACCAGCAAAAGTACAACCTGACGTGGCTCGATCCTGCGCCCATGAACAACACGCAGGCATTGGCAATGACTGAGGTAGGTGCAAAAAAGTTTGGGATCAGAACTATTTCCCAAATGGCAGCAAAAGCCAGTGAACTCACCCTGATCGGGCCTCCAGAGTTTGAAGTACGTGAAGATGGGTTGCCTGGCATCAAAGCTAAGTACGGCAATTTTGAGCTAAAAGAGTACAAGTCTGTTGATGCAGGCTTACGCTACAAAGGTTTAGTTGATGGCGAAGCAGATGTTGCGGTGGCGTTTGGCACCGATGGGGAAATTGGAGCCTTTAACCTCATTGTTTTAGAAGACGACAAACAATTGTTTCCCCCTTACCAAATTGCCCCGATCGTTCGTCAAGAAACTTTGGATGCCAATCCCAATCTAGCGGCAGCACTGAATGCCCTAGCCCCTAAGCTTACTACCGAAGTCATGCAGCGCCTCAACTATGAGGTCAGCGGCAAACAACGTGAATCGATCGAAGTTGCCCGAGAGTTTTTACTACAGGAAGGAGTGATCAAAGGGTAAAAGAGATTAAGTGAAATCAAGATCTCAAGCATACTAATAGCGATCGCGTCCTATGGTTACTTCGCCTCTTTCCAACGACTAGAAATAAAGGTAAACGATTGACCGCAATTCGCTTTGATCAAGTTTCACTTCAGTTCTCTGGCACACCCTATCCCTCGGTGAACCATTGCAGTTGTAATATTGCACCTGGCAGGCTTGTCGTTATCTTAGGGCCCTCTGGCTGCGGTAAAACAACCCTTCTAAAAATGGTTAATCGTCTGTACGAGCCAACATCTGGCACAATTTATTTAGAAGGTACAGATATCCGTCAGATTAAAGCCACCACATTGCGCAAACAGATTGGCTATGTTATCCAACAATCTGGTTTATTTCCCCACATGACCGTAGCGCAAAATGTGGCAGTTGTTCCTAAGCTTTTGGGCTGGAATCGATCGCAAATTCAAGCCCGTGTTCATGAACTTCTCACCCTTGTTGACTTGTCTCCCAAAGAATATCACGATCGCTTTCCAGCACAGCTTTCCGGCGGACAACAGCAGCGAGTTGGCTTAGCCAGAGCGCTCGCTGGTAATCCTAATATTCTGCTAATGGACGAACCTTTCGGGGCGATCGATGCGATCACGCGCACTAGTCTTCAAGACGAAATTTTACGGTTACAACGCCATCTTAAAAAAACGATCTTATTTGTATCCCATGACGTAGAAGAAGCGTTACGCCTTGCCGACTATTTACTTATTATGAAAGAGGGAGCGATCGTTCAATACGATACACCTTTTAATGTTCTGACTAAACCTGTCAATGCATTCGTGTATGAGCTTCTGGGCGCAGATGATACAGTCCGGCAGCTAAGTCTCCTGCGTGTGGAAACCGTCATGGTTGGGACTTTGGACGACCCTTGCGGTATCTGCGAAGCAGCGCGCCATTTGCCCACTGTTGAGCGACACGACAGTTTACGCCATGCGTTATCACTAATTTTGAAGACGGGTGCGCCTCAATTAACTGTGGTAGACAATGGCGTTGTTGTGGGAGCCTTGACCTTAGAGCATATTCGCAGTGCTGCTCGGATATCTGTTTAGGCTTGTTAGGCTTGCTCTAAGCTTTCCCCTGCCCCATTGCTAAACCTAACCAACCAATCTTTTACCCAATAAGTTGCCCGACAATCATCTTCGTTGTAGCGCAAAATCAAATTGAGAAAAGCGCGATCGCCTGTTTCTAACCATTGTGAGTACCAACAAATTGACTGCGCCCCATTCGCTTCTGCATCTCGCCACTCAAAGCCAATCCACCGAGCAATTTGTTTGAGAGCGTAGCTTTCGATGGGTAAAATTGCGACTCGTGTCACCCGTTCATGCAAGTCTACAAATCGATTCAACAAAGGTTCTACGCGATGACGCGATGTGCCATATAGCTCTGCCATCCGCTTGACTGTTTGAACTTCGTAGGGGCAGAAGTGAAAAATCGGCGCATCGGGGTATTGGCAAACCAGGTCGAGAAATTTCTCCCAGACTAAGCCTTCATCGTCTTGCCGTTCTGCCAGCATCGGGTGGAAGACTTCTGTTTTTGCCTGCCGATCGACCACTAACACACCATGGAGGTAAATCAAATTTTGCTCAGGCGCTGCCTCAATGTCGAAATAAAGTTCGATGGGCGCAGTGGGGATCTCGTGGGCAGGAATGAGGGGAAAGGTAGGCTCTGCGGGGGCGGCGATCGCTCGGTTTTGCAGCGTTGCTTGGGCTTGCTTAACTAGCTTATGGGCAACGTGAGGACCGAAGCCAGGAAGAGACTCTAGTTTTTGCGGACTGGCGATCGCTAAAGCCTCTACTGTTGTTAAATGATGAGCCTTCAGATGAACATAACGGCTAGACGTAACCCCTGGTAGTAAAGAAAGATGCTGCTCTGCTTGTGCCACGCTATAGCAATGCTTTAGCCACGGGCAGAGGTCACAACGATTATGGGCAATAAAAACTTCCGGCTCTTCAGGAGGGCAATTGTCCGAAGATTTAGAGAGGGTTTGAACGCAGTCTTGCAGAATATCTTGCAAGCGAGGCAATAGCTCTACCAAATCCACGGCATAGTCATCCCGCTGCCGCAAAATTAGCCAACTGTTTTCTGACCATGCTCCTTGAACTGCTGCCAACACATAGGCATGATACGCTGCCATAATTTGATAGTCCATTTTAGGACGTTTGCCCAACCGGATATCGATGGGTTCGTATACCCAATTGCCAAAAATCGAATAACCAGGACGCTTAACCATGAGGTTAGGGCGGGTCACCAGGTTCATTCCATCTTCTAAGCTAACTCGCAGCACTCCTTGGCTAATGCGCTCAACTCCTTCGTGCATCAATTGCAGCGTGGCAGTAGCTCCGGCTACCCAGTCATGACGAGGATAGAGCGGTAGATGGGCGTAGGGCTGCTCTGCCAGCACTGCGCTTTGATTGGCAATACTGTCTTGGCGAAGCTTGAGTAGATAATCGCTGGGGCGATCGCGTAGTCGATAATCTTCGTATAGCTCTAGGTAAGAACGGCGACGACAGCGCTGATGATTAAACAGAATTTCATCTGTAAGCCATAGTTCTTCCGCAGAAAGTAACTGTGATGCAAAAGATTGATGGGGCGCAATATCAAAACCCTTAGCCACTCGAAGCAAGGAGGCTGGACTTTCTTCCTCAGCCTCCACCAAATTAGAGTAGGAGGGATTAACCGTCAAGGCTCCTCTGCTGATTGAGTGAAGACACCCACAGAAGAATTTCCCCTAGACACAGTTCTAGTGAGGGTCGCAACTTACTTTTCAAACTCAGCTTTGCTTTAAAATGCCAATCAATCATGCAGCGGTTCTGACTTGTTTGACTCAATCAAATCTCCCTATGACTTTAGCTTGATTCCCCTAATTTTGCTCGTAGTGTGCATTTCTTTTTTTAGGAACTTCCCATGTCCCATCTATCACCTATTCAACTCGATCGCCTGAATCAGCATCGTCAGCGGTTTCCAGCGCTTGCCAATAAGGCTTACTTTAACTACGGCGGACAAGGAACCATGCCGCAAGAAGCGATCGCTGCTATTCAACAAGCTCATAATCATATTCAAAAAACGGGCCCTTTTTCAGGGTCATCCAACGGCTGGATTATGGAGCAGGCGAAGCAAATAAAAACGGCGATCGCTGTTGAACTCAGCGTGCCTATCGAAACGCTCACCCTCACGGAGGATGTTTCTGTGGGCTGCAACATTCCTTTATGGGGCATTGACTGGCAGCCAGGTGATCATTTGTTGCTCACCGACTGCGAACATCCTGGCATTATTGCCGCCGCCCGCGAAATTCAGCGACG
Organism: Timaviella obliquedivisa GSE-PSE-MK23-08B; assembly: GCA_019358855.1. Taxonomy (NCBI): domain Bacteria; kingdom Bacillati; phylum Cyanobacteriota; class Cyanophyceae; order Oculatellales; family Oculatellaceae; genus Timaviella; species Timaviella obliquedivisa. The sequence continues at coordinate 99,401 of JAHHII010000014.1, forward strand.
CTTCGGCATCGAAATCACAACTTGTCCGCTAATGGCAACGTTGAACGGTGGCGACCCGACTGATGTCATTGCCCAATATCTTCAGCCCACTACTCGTCTAGTCGTGCTCAGCCATGTTTTGTGGAATACCGGACAAGTATTACCCGTCGCTGAAATTGTGCAAGTCTGTCATGCTCAGCCCAAAATAGTCCGCGTCCTGGTTGATGCGGCTCAGTCTGTTGGGATGCTGCCGTTGAACTTAACAGAGCTAGGTGCAGATTTTTATGCTTTTACAGGACATAAATGGTGGTGCGGCCCTGCGGGTTTAGGAGGACTTTACGTCAGCCCTGATGCGCAGGCGAGCCTTAGCCCCACCTTTATTGGGTGGCGAGGGATTACGGTCAATGCATCGGGGCATCCGCTCGGCTGGATGGAGGATGGGCGGAAGTTTGAGATCGCCACATCAGACTACACGCTGTATGCGGGATTGAGGGAAGCGATCGCCTATCACCAGCAATGGGGAACTGCCGCCGATCGCTATCACCGCCTTCTCCAACTCAGCCATTCCCTTTGGCAAAAGCTTTCTGAACTACGTCATGTCACCTGCTTACGTGAGGCTTCACCTGAATCAGGATTAGTCTCTTTTACCGTGGAGGGACAGTCCCATCCTTTGATTGTGAAAGCACTAGAACAGCAAGGTCTATTCGTCCGGACAATTCTTGATCCTGACTGCATTCGGGCTTGTGTGCATTACTTTACGTCAGAGAAAGAGATTGAGCAGTTGGTTGTGGCGATCGAACATGTCCATGCATTGAATCTCTGAATATTTCACATCCTTCGTAACAACACATCCTTCGTAACAACAGTTACGAAGGGTTAAGTAATCTGCGGCTATGCTGCTGAAGAGCAGGGCGCAATGTGAAAGGCATTTGACGCGATCGCTTAATATATGTTAATAATTCTTCATTGTGAAATCTTTTTTGCATCAGGTTTCTAAATCAATTAAAGGGCTTCGGGTTGTGTGTGAATCGGAGTTCTCTTTTCTACCTCTGAGATCTTTTAGGCATTTTCTTTCAGGCATTGTTCTTTCAGGCATTGACAGTCAGACACGAAGGGAACTCTAAAAAATGAAATCACGCAAAGGAGTCGATAGGAATGGTTGAGTTGAGCGATCAGAAACTGCATCATGTTGTGGTGATTGGGGGCGGCTTTGGCGGACTTTATGCCGCGAAGGCTCTGGGTCGGGCATCGGTTAAAGTGACGCTGATTGACAAACGAAATTTTCACTTGTTCCAACCGCTACTCTATCAAGTAGCAACTGGAACCCTTTCTCCAGCCGACATTTCTTCGCCGCTACGAAGCATTTTGAGTAGCAACAAGAACACCCAAGTCTTGCTGGACGAAGTTGTGGATATTGATCCGCAGCAAAAGAAAGTGTTTCTGACGGCTCAAGAGCTAACATACGATAGCCTTATTGTGGCAACTGGAGTCAGCCACCATTATTTTGGCAACGAACAGTGGCAGCCAACTGCGCCAGGTTTAAAGACGGTGGAAGATGCATTGGAAATGCGTCGCCGAATCTTTATGGCATTTGAGGCGGCAGAGAAAGAACCCGATCCTGAAAAGCGCCAAGCTTGGCTGAATTTTGTGATTGTGGGGGGTGGCCCAACTGGAGTGGAACTGGCTGGGGCGATCGCCGAGCTAGCTCGCCACACCCTCAAGCACGACTTCCGCAGCATTGATACAACTGAGGCAAACATTTTATTGCTAGAAGGACTCGATCGCGTTTTGCCACCCTATGCGCCTGAACTCTCAGCAAAAGCAGAAGCCTCTCTGTTGAGATTAGGGGTCACAGTTAAGACCAAAACCCTCGTGACTAACATTGAAGATGATGGAGTAATAGCCCGTCGAGGCGAAACCACAGAGCATATTCCTACCCGTACCGTCTTGTGGGCGGCTGGCGTGAAAGCTTCGGTAATGGGTAAAGCACTAGAGCAAAGAGCAGGTGCAACACTCGATCGGGTGGGTCGGGTGATGGTGGAGCCTGATCTAAGCATTCCTGGGCATCCCAACATTTTCGTAGTGGGCGATTTAGCAAACTTTTCTCACCAGGGCGACAAGCCGCTCCCGGGTGTTGCTCCTGTGGCAATGAAAGAAGGTGAGTACATTGCAAAGCTCATTCAGGCGCGGCTCAAAGGCTCTGATTTACCTCAATTCTCTTATACCGATCGGGGAAGCTTGGCGGTAATCGGACAGAATGAGGCGGTCGTAGACTTAGGATTTATGAAGTTTTCGGGGGCGATGGCATGGTTGATTTGGATTTTTGCTCACATTTATTTTCTAATTGAGTTTGATAATAAGCTGATTGTGATGTTGCAGTGGGGCTGGAACTATTTCACAAGCAATCGGGGCGCTCGCCTCATTACAGGCGAAATGTCTTCGATGTTGGCGTTAGATGTAGATGTTAAAAGCGATTACAGTGGCTCGGTCAGCAATAAAGCTCCGGTCGAGGTTAATTAGTTTTATATTGGCTTAAAGGGGGGATCAAGGAGTAGGTTTCTCTCTGTCTCCCTTTTGCTCTGTTGGGTTAGAAAATCGTTCAGATAAGTCGCTTTATGAGTAGTTCCAATCAACGAAACTTTGACAATACTTTTTCTGTTGTGCAACGGGCTTGTTTAACAGTGGAGTTGGTGGGGCTACGGAGCAATCTAGGGGTGATTAATATTGGGATATTTTCTAGCCCAGAGGGGTTTCCAAATAATGCAACGAGAGCGGTGCGATCGGGCTGTTTCCCAATTCCTACTTTGCCGCTGTTGCTAACATTTGATGATTTACCATTTGGTCAATATGCGGCAACTGTCCACCACGATGAAAACATGGATGGTGAACTGAACACCAATCTTTTAGGGATACCCACTGAGGGAATTGGCTTCTCGGGAAATCCAAAGATTTGGCGAGGAATACCAGCATTTGAACGATCGCGCTTTGATTTTTCTTCAGCAAACCCTACAGTTTCAATTCGGATGAAATATTTGTTATAGAGATTTTTCGCTTTTGACACCCTATTATTGGGTTTGGGAAAGGTCGGTTAGGCTGAACGATCGCTCCCAAACTCTGCCTAAAACCCTACCTAATGAGGGCGATCGCCAAACCCCAGCTTTCGATTCTGTGGCTCCAAGTTTGGGGGCTTGCGACTGTCTAGGGGGCGATCGCCGGGGCAGGGGTTGTTTTTTCTACCGAGGCCATGCGTTCACCTTTCTTTTGCCCGTTCTATTCAATAACGTTGGCTCAATACTCTACAACACGCCCTTAGAACTAGGAATCAGTCCGGCACGGCGCGGATCAATTTCTACAGCCATACGCAACGCCCGAGCAAAGGCTTTGAAGGTTGCTTCGATAATGTGGTGAGAGTTGATGCCGTCGAGTTGGCGAATGTGTAGGGTCATGTGGGAATGGTTGACGACTGCGACGAAGAATTCTCGGACAAGTTGAGTGTCATAGCTGCCAACCCGTTGAGTCGGAATGTCGAGTCCGTAGCTAAGATGGGGACGACCTGAAAAGTCGAGTGTAACTTGAACCAGTGCTTCATCAAGAGGGGCGAAGAAGTGCCCAAAGCGGACAATGCCTTTGCGATCGCCCAAGGCTTGACCCAGTGCCTGCCCCAGAGTAATTCCTACGTCTTCATTAGTATGGTGATCGTCAATTTCAATATCGCCTGTGGCTTTTACTTCCAGGTCAATCAGCCCATGGGAAGAAATTTGGTGCAGCATGTGATCTAAAAAAGGAATGCCTGTAGATGCAGCACATTTTCCCTGCCCGTCCAAATTAAGGCTGACTTGCACATCTGTTTCTCCCGTCGTGCGGTGAACGGACGCAGTGCGACCCTCTAGACCAGGAAGTGTCAGCAGTGATCGGTTATCAAGGGAATCGCGGGTTTGCATGGTGAAGTACTGATTGCTACAGTCTTTCATTCTACAGATTTTAAGAATGCTTAAGTCTATTGCTAAATTACAACAGTAAATGACCTTACTCTTGTATAACTCCAGCAGCGGCAATACTACTGGATTACCATGCAACTTGACTTTCATCATGGCGTTACCTATGTTGTCGCTCGGCTGGCAGGTTTAACTCATAACGAAGCCAGTATTGTGGCATATTGTGCGCAGTATGTAGATGACGCAACTAATTCAGGTTTGATTCGGTTTCAAAATGGGGCGCTCTTTAGCCGCATTAGCTCTGCTCACAAGCTTCTAGATTATCGCAACTTTAAGGAGCTTGCTGTTCATCATGTCTGGATTCCTTTCCACTTTTTGCCTGCAAACTGTGGTCTACCTGCCGGACAGGAACCCGAAGGAGAATTTGTCGATCGCTTAATTTGTCGCCCTAATAGTTTAGTGGCGCAGCAAATGGTAAAGGGCTGCATTGAGGACAAATATGCCCCCTACGGATTGCATCGGCTAGGAATTACGTTGCATGTGTATGCCGACACCTGGGCGCATCAAGGGTTTGCGGGTGTGAATCACCGCATTAATGAGGTGACTCGAGTCACTGATGCCGAAGGAAAGCTCGATCGCTCTTTAGTGAAGCGGTTGGCGGGCTATTTTATTAGTGAAGCCTTGCCCTTAGGACATGGTGCAGCCTTGAGCTATCCAGACAGACCGTTCCTACGATGGGGATATACCAATGGTAGGGGCGATCGCATTTTACGCGACAATCCTAAAGATTTTTTGGAAGCGGCTGACCATTTGTGCCAAGCTATTCGCCGCTATCAATTAGGCGATGCTGAAGCACAAGTCGTAGGGCTATTGGAACCTGATAAAACCACGATCGCTTATCTGCTGCAAAACATTACTGATGATGACAAGTTTGTGCGGCATCAGAAATGGTTAAAAGCGATCGCCGAGGGCAAATTTAGCTTTGGTAGAGCCAAGGTTTCATACATTAGTAAGGGCAAAGGCTCTTGGAAATACCTGTCGCTAGGGACTGAAAAAGCGGTCGATTCGGAGAATGAAACGTTTCCTTATCAAACGGCTTTTCTCAATAGCGATTGGAAACGGTTTCATGACGCGCTTCAGGCACACCACTTCCACGTTTTACACGAACTGTTACCGCAATACGGCATTTGCACAGTGTAAAGCTTCTAAACTCTCTCAACTCTCTAAAACTGGGGTGCTAGGATTCGAACCTAGGAATGGCGGGACCAAAACCCGCTGCCTTACCACTTGGCGACACCCCAATATGTTTCACCTTAGTAATAGTAACAGCTAGTAGCGCTGTGGTGTCAACTTATGCAAATTTCTTTGAGAAGGAGCGATCGCGCTGAACTAAAACTATCTACTCAAAACTTCCCGTAACAATTCTTCTAAAGCTTCTAAATCTGCTTTCTGAAGTTTCCCAAATTGTCATACTCTGCATCATCGGGGTTATCCCAAACCGTTTGCAAAATGGGTTCTGATAGCTTTGAAGCTGCTCTGACCAATGCTTTGTCTCGGTGACGTTGGGCTAGAAAATCTACAAAGTCCTCAACCTCGATCATTTTATCGGAGGGCAGGTTGCGGATTTTTTCTAGAAGCCGTTGTTCAATGAAAGTTGATGGAGTCATGATTGGGAGGGCGATCGCGCATCAATGATCCACAGCTTATTTCAGGTTGGAGGAAGAAGGCGATCGCTGAGTCATTGGTGGTGGGGCGATCGTGCCATGCTTTCGGATTGTTATATACTGCGGCTGAAGCAAGGGCGATCGCAATGTTCGAGAAAATCTTGAAGGTGATCCGAGAAAAAGTCCGACTCAAGCAATATGTGATGACGCTTCACGCTGAGGAAGAAATGGCAGATGATGCTTTTAGCATCTACGACGTTGAAAGCGGAGTTTTAACAGGAGAAATTTTAGAGTGCCAGAAAGATCGGGTAGCGAGGGAATCAAAATATCGCATTCAGGGCGAAGCTCCTACAGGGGAGCCAATCGAAATTATTGTCAAGTTCAGCCCAACTGGAAAGGTCGTTATTATTACAGTGTATGTTCCATGAGGTAACCTCAATGATTTGTGATGTTTGTGGTCAAGCCCATGCAAAGCTCCGTCACATTTCTAGAGCCTATGGGAAAGACGACGATTTACTGGTGATTGAAAACATTCCGATGATCAGTTGTCCTGATTGTGGGGAGAGTTACTTTACGGCTGATACGCTGCACGAAATTGAGCGGATTAAAACCAATCGGCAGAGCCTTGCTGTTGAGCAGACAGTTGAAGTGGCGAGTTTTACGGTGTTGGAAGAAGTCGGTTAGGGAATCGCGCTGAATCAAACTCATAACTCTCAAGCACAATCTTATGGTTGAAGTTCTTTGAGGCGGTTCAAAGCGTTCTGCCGCCATTCCTTGCTATCGCCCTGTTTTTGGTAGAGATCAACAGCTTTTTGGAGGTCAGCTATCGCGCCTGATTTATCGCCCAAGGCAGAACGGGCATTCCCTCGACCGTAGAAGGCGTTAGCCAAGTCAGTCTTGAGCTTGATGGCTCGGTCGTAGTCAGCGATCGCTCTTGTGTTGTCGCCTAGGCTGTAGTAGGCATTTCCTCGAATATAGTAGGCATCTGCATAGTCAGGTTTGAGCTTGATAGCCTGGTCAAGATCCGCGATCGCTCCTTTGTTATCACTTAGGACATATCGGATATTCCCTCGACTGTAGTAGGCATCTACATAGTCGGGTTTGAGCCTGATAGCTTCGTCAAAATCCGCGATCGCAGCTTGACCCTCTTTTTGGTTTTGCTTTTCTAGCCCCCTATTGAAGAAGCTTTCAGCAGTTCTTGGCGACGAACTAAAAGCAGAGACTACCAAAAAAACGCCAATCGCGGCAGTCATAAACCCGAATAATGGTCTTCTCTTATAGAAGGATTCCAACTCAAAAGCAAATTCTAAAACGGAAGATTTCAATGACTCGAATGTTTCTAAAAGTTCATCCTCTAGCTGTGCACGTCTTTCTTCCCTTTCCTGTGCCTCTTGTCTTTCTCTCTCCCCCTGCTTTGCCTGTGCCTCCTGTCTTTTCCTTTCTTCCTGCCGTGCCTGTGCTTTTTCTTTTAGTCTTACTTGTTCAGCCCTTAGTCTTTCCTGTTCTTCGCATCGTTTCCGTTCTTCCTGCTCTTGCCTAAGTTTTTCAGCTTTTAGGCGATCTTGTTCTTGCCGTTTTGCTAGCAGTTCCTTTACAGCTTTCTCAATGCCCTCTACCACATTCTCAAAAGCTTTACGCTGAGGTCTCCAATCGGCAAGTGGAGTTCCTCCGCTGGGATATACTTGCAATTTTGCAAATGGTAACTTCTGCCAACCTACTACCTCTTGCAAAAGAATCGGCACTACACATGCTTCCTCTGCCTCATGTCGTGCCATCGCATCCGGTAACTCAATCTCATAGCAATACCTGGAAGCCACAAACGCTGGGCTAATTAGCAGCAAAATAACATCTGCTGTCCGCATGTGGCGATCGATCTCCTCCTCCCACTCAGACCCCGCCACGATCTCACGGTCATGCCAGGAACTAATTACGCCCTGCCGCTTCAGACCACTCAAGTGAACCTCTAACTTGTCCCGCAAAGGCTTATCCTCGCGGGAATACGAGAAAAAGACCTCAATTGGCTGTCGCTCCATGCCCATCCTCGTCTTATTCTGTCGGTCTATAAACTCTCTCCCCAATAATTGTAATGATATGGGCAATGTCATCGTTTACAAAACCAAAGAGTCTCTAACTGAAAAGGCTAGCGAGTAAGAAGTAACGCTTGAGCATTTGTGACAAACGCCTAAGCAAAACAAACAAACGCTTATTCATTCATAAGTGACGCTTAAGCAAAACAAACAAATGCTTAAGCAGATCCTCAAAACGCTTCAGCATTTACAACAAACCTTTAGTCATTCATGAGTAACGCTTAAGCAAAACAAACAAATACTTAAGCAGATCCTCAAAACGCTTAAGTATTTGCAACAAACCTTTGAGCATTCGTTAGTAACGCCTATTCAGAAGAAGCGATCGCCCTGAAACACCTCTGTCTGACACGGTAAAAAACAACCACGAGCTAACATTCTTAAAAATCAGCATATTGCGGAGGACTCGCTCCAACCCGCTTCGTGATTTTTGGATATTGCCCCTTAGCTGCCTTTTCCTCGATCGCCATCACATCAATTTGATGCCACCAATCATCCCCAAAATCAAACCAATATCCAAATGACTCATCAACCGATAAGCCGATGGATGCGATCGCCGTACTCGCTGCATCTTCAACAGGTTCATCTTCAAATAGCGAATCTGCAAATACTTGCTTCAACCCATATCGCCTTGCATTAGGATCTTGCGGTCCCCGACCTCCCACCTGAAACTCATACATGTGCGCTTCTTCCCGATCAAACGCCTCAAAAATAACGTTGTGGAGATCCTCTAACGTATTGCTCCCCTTAATCTCGATCGTGCGAGAGATTTCCGGATTCTTAGCAATGAACTGATCTGAGACAGACCCACTCACTAAAAACCCATCCAACACATACAGTGCATCAGGAGATGACGGTGTGATAGCTTTGGAGCGATCGCTCTGTGACTTCTCCCCAGGACTTTCCTGAGTTATAGCCTCATCCTCTGAAGAGCGATCGCCCGGAATGTAAGGAATCAAGCCCTTAGCATAAGCCTCCTCCTGAATCAGGCGGGGAAGCGATCGTGCATCCACAATCAACCCATTCACCATAATCATCCAAGCCATTGGATTACGGTCTAGCAGACTAGGAGACACCAATCCGGATCCATCTGATGCGTTCCCAGAGTGTCTTGCACTAGCTTGGACTTCGCCTGTCCAGTGCTAGCACTCACCCCAAACCACTGGTAAAGATCCTTCGAGCTAATGTGGGGATCTTGAGAAGAATCAAACAGAAAATTGACAATGCCAAGTGCATGGGTCACTCCACATGCCTAAGTCTTATCTGTGCCACTTGCCAACGGGAAGGTCTTTTTCGGCAAAGCGCCGCGGCTGCAAAGCGGATCAATTGAGCATATTCATCGTTCAAGTGTTGCTTGCAAAAAGCATCCATCATCGTCACAACGCGATCGAACTTCTCTTTCAATGTCTTAGGCACATCTTCGGACTTCTTGCTCTTAGCCATGAGTTTTACTCCAACATTGAGTCTGCCATGCTCCACATGCTTGAAGCTTAATCTGTCAGACTTTCGAGTCACAGTATAGCCAGGTGTCAAAGAATTTTTGCAAAAAACATCCAGGCGCAACTCCAGTAGTTGCAGCCATCAATACACCTATATATCACTCCCCTTCATCCATAGTAAAGACGTTTGTTTGCCTAGCTGTAGAGCGATCGCTATGGAAAACTAAATTAACCATAACTACCTGGTCAAAAGCCCTATGACCCAGCAATACTTTACGAATCAAGCCCCCCAAGGCAACATTAATAGCTCCATAACCCTATCTAAGTAACGGTTTGAGCCGCCAGTAAAAAAACTTCCCCAAAACTGTTGACAGAACCAAACGAAACTCGTATATTCATAAAGCGGTCGAGGGAAGCCAAGCGAAAGCGGCGCTAACAGCGACTTCCGAACCTAGAAAAATCTATATAGTTTTGAGAGTCAGAATAGCATTTAATATTCGTGAATGCAATAGAAAGA